>NZ_JBEYUZ010000008.1:0-262319 GCF_040643755.1 Streptomyces sp. NPDC047079 | reverse complement strand
AGCGTGAGGGAAACGCCCGGTTACATTCCGAACCCGGAAGCTAAGCCTTACAGCGCCGATGGTACTGCAGGGGGGACCCTGTGGGAGAGTAGGACACCGCCGAACGATTATTCAGAGCTGGTCCCCGAACTTCGGTTCGGGGACCAGCTCTTTTGCATTGCGCGTCACTTTGCGTTCACTTTGCCGGACCAGCATCCCAGCCATGGGTACTGCAGGAATGCTCAGGGCTGCGGGCATCGGCCACGGTGACGAGGTCATCGTGCCGGCCTTCGGGAACATCGAGGTTGCCGAGGCCGTGACCCTGGCTGGGGCGCACCCGGTGTTCGCCGACATAGACCCGGTGACGTACTGCCTGGATCCCCTCGCCGTCGAAACCGCGGTGACCCCGCAGACCGTCGCCGTCGTCGTCGTGCACCGGTTCGGCCGGCCCGCCGACGTGGCGGGTGTGCACGAGATCGGCCAGCGGCACGGACTCCTGGTGCTGGAGCAGGGAGAGTCCGAGACGCCGTACGCCGAAGTGGCCCAGCGCCGTGAGCGGGCGGGGTACCTGGACCGACGGCTGCGCGGGGTGTGGACGCCCGAGGGCAGCGGCGGCCACACGTATCAGCAGTACGTCGTGCGCGTGCCGGGCAACGGTCGGCCGGATCGCGACGCCTTCGCACGGGCCGTCCGGGCCAGGGGAGTTGAGTGCCGGGTGCCGGTGAAGACCCCCGTCCACCGCATGCCAGGGTTCCGCCGGGACGTGCGTCTGCCCGAGACCGAGCGGGCCGCGGACGAGACGCTCGCGCTGCCGGTGGACGCGTCCCTGACGAAACGTGAGATGAACCGGATCGTCTCGGCGTGCAACGCACTGGGTGGGTTGCTGCAACCCGCTTTCTGAGTTGGGTCCTCCCGTTTGGGAACACACGCCAGTTCGGGGTATGATCTATTCCGTTGCCGCGAGGGAAACCTCGAAAACGCGACAGGCCCCTATAGCTCAGTCGGCAGAGCGTCTCCATGGTAAGGAGAAGGTCAACGGTTCGATTCCGTTTGGGGGCTCCGAGAAAAGGCCTCGCCCAACAGGGCGGGGCCTTTTTCGCGTTGATGTCCATGTCGTGGGCTGATCGCGGTTGCTCCCGACTTCGGGCCGGGAAGCCGGGCCTCCTCAGTCCTTCGGAAGGCCCGGCACACGCATCGCCAGAATCGCCATGTCGTCAGAAGGTGCGTCCGACGCGAACCGCTCGACCGCGCGCATGATCCGGGCCGCGACCGCGCCTGCCGTGAGGCCCGTGCAGGCCGTGAGAACCTCCGCGAGGCCGTCGTCCCCCAACATGCGGCTGCCCTCGCGGCGTTCGGTGACGCCGTCCGTGACGCACAGCAGGACGTCTCCGGGGTCCAGCGTCACCGTCTGCTCGTACAGCTCCAAGTCCTCCATGACACCGAGCAGCGGCTGCGGTTCCGCGGCCGGTTCCACCGTGCCGTCCTGGCGCAGCCGCAAGGGCAGCGGATGGCCCGCGCAGACCACCTTCAGCACCGCGCTGCCGTCCTCCTGAGGCCACAACTCGCCGTAGAGCAGCGTCAGGAAGCGGCTGCGCGCGCCCTCGTCGAGGATCGCGGAGTTCAGGCGCTCCAGCACCGCGGGGCCGCCGAAGCCCTCGCGGGCCAGCAGGCGCAGGGCGTGGCGGGCCAGGCCGGTGACCGCGGCCGCCTCCGGGCCCGTACCGCAGACGTCGCCGATGGCGAAGCCGTACGCGCCGTCGCGGATCGGGAACAGGTCGTAGAAGTCGCCGCCGACCTCGTTGCCCTCGCCGGCCGCGCGGTAGATCACCTCGACCTCGACGCCGTCGACCTGCGGGAGCTCCGGCGGGAGCAGGCTGCGCTGGAGGGACTGGCTGATGGCCGTGCGCTCCGAGTACAGCCGGGCGTTGTCCAGGGCGAGGGCGGCCCGGCGGCTCAGGTCCTCGGCCAGTTCCAGGATCTCCTGGCGGAAGTGCTCGTCCGTCGGCTTGCCCAGGGTCAGCATGCCGATGACGCGGTTGCGGGCCACGAGGGGCAGTACGACTGTTTCGCCCCCGACCGCCGACGCCGTCGCCAGCGTCGTGCCGATGCCGGAGCTGACCGTGGACGGCTCGCCCAGGCCAAGGCTCCGCATGGAGGTGCGAAGCGCCGCCCTGTGGGCCGCTTCCGCCGGTGCCGTCCAGATCCGGGCGCCCGGGGTGGGAATGGGTTCCGGCGGAGCGATCTTCGACAGGAGCGCCTTGAGACCGTCGATGCGCTCCTCGTCTTCGTGCAGCACATAGGAAAGGTACGGCTCCGACGCCTGGTCGGCGATCGTGTACACCGCGCACCAGGTGGCCAGGGTCGGAATCGTCATCTGGGCCATGAGTGCCAGCGTCTGGTCCCGGTCCAGAGTGCCCGCGAGCAGGTCGGAGGCCTCGACGAGGAAGCTGAGCGAGCCGCGTCGCAGCCGCTCCAGCTCACCGAGGCGGGCCGATTCCACGGCCAGGGCGATGCGGTCGGCCGCGAACTGCAGGCGCAGCGCCTCCTCGTTGGAGTAGCGGGAGGGCGACTCGGCCGCGACGCCGAGGGAGCCGGTCAGACGGCCCTCCACCTTCAGCGGGACCGTCACCACGGAGCGCATGCCCGTGCCGGTCAGCAGGGGGACCGCACCCGGTACGGCGGCCAGGTCGTCGTGGACGGCGGGCATGCGGGCCGAGCCGTAGCGGCCGGGGCCCGCCTCGACCGGGACGCGGGCGAAGCGCTGGCGGGCGGAGGGCAGACCGGTCGAGGCGCGCACCTCCAGCTCGGTTTCGTCGTCGGTGGCCAGCAGGAGGAAGGCGGCGTCGCCGTCGAGCATGTCACGGGCGCGCTCCACCGTGCGCTGGAGGAGGCCGTCGAGATCGTCGGGGGCCGGGGAGCCGATGAAGACCTCGAAGGGGTCCGGGGCCTGGCCGTCCTTGGCGGTCGACGTGTCGGCCGCGGGGCCCCTCAGGGGAGTCTGGAGTACGGCCCGCTCGTGGTCCCGTACCAGCAGGCAGACCGTGGACGGCTCGCCGCCGGTGTCGCGTACGCGCAGGTGGGAGGCGTACACGGGGATCACCCGGCCGTCGGCACCGCGGATGCCGTAGCTGCCCTCCCAGCGGGAGAGCTGGAGGGCCTCGGCGATCCCGGTGCCGGTGCCGGGGGTGTGCGGCCAGGCGGCGAGGTCGGTGAGCGGTTTGCCGGTGACCTGCTCGGCCGCGTATCCGAAGAGGTCCTCCGCGTCCTCGTTCCAGGCGGCGATGGTGCCGGTGCGGTCGATCTGGACCACCGCGACGCGGACCCGGCCGTCCGCCAGCGGCAGCAGGTCCGCGGGGAGCGAGGGACCCGCCGCGCGCGTGCCCACCGGGCGTTCAGGCAGGTCGAGTTGGAACCAGACCTGCTTGTGTGTGGGCGTGTACTCGACGCCCCACCGGGCGGCCAGCGCGGCGCAGAGCTGAAGGCCGCGGCCGCCCTCCCGGTCCGGGTTGCCCATGTTCACGGTCCCCGACTGGAGCGGGATCTCGCGTTCCGGGTAGTGGTCGGCGACGTCGATGCGTACGCCGTCGTCGCTGCGCAGGCACAGGACGTCCGCGGCGGTGCCCGCGTGCACGACGGCGTTCGTGACCAGCTCGCTGGTGAGGACCACGGCGTCGTCGACGATGTCCGCGAAGCCCCAGCCCTGGAGGGTGTCGCGGACGAAGGACCGGGCGGTCGCCACAGATCGTCCGACGGGCTCGAAGCTGGCGGCCGCGCGGGCGGTGATCACGGAACTCCCTGTCCGGTTGTCGACGTGCGGGGCGCCCGGGCCGACCCCCTCCTGCCGAGGCAGAGGCTGGTTCCCGCTCTGCCTGGGATCCTGGGGGTGTCCCCCGGGACGCAGTCCGGTGGTCATGGTGCGGTGCCCCTCCGATGCCTGCCCGCTCGTGCTCGTGCCACCGCCCAGACCGGTCGGACCGCTGCGGCTGGACAGCCGGATGCAAGGTTACTTACCTTCGCCGTCCATGCGGATGCCGGTTGCCGGTGTTTACGTCCGGAGGGTGTGCGGAGCCTGTGCGAAGCTGCCGAACTGTTATGGCCTGGTTCAGGCATGGTGAAACACTGGGCAAGCTTCCCAAGGAGGTCCGGGCAGGCCGAGTGTCTTCTGCCAAGCAGGGCAGGAGCACCGCGCGTGTCCGGTGGCACGGGCACTCCTACGGGTCAGCAACCGGTTACGTCGAGCAGTACCCCTGAGCACAGCAGTGATGGTCGACCACCTGCGGGAGGGACACAGTGGAGTCTGGCGCAGCGACGCGGGGCACAAAGACGCGCGCGAAAGGCGGACAGTCCCTGAGTAACCAGCGCACGGCGCGCAAGGGAACCACCGCGGTGGACACAGCGGCCCTGAACCGGCTGCTGGCGGCCCTGGTGTCGATGAGGGACGGCAATTTCCGGAAACGGCTGACGGTCTCCGGCGACGGAGTGATGGCCGAGATCGCCGCGGTCTTCAACGAGGTGGCGGACCGCAATCTGCACCTGACCGGGGAGCTGGCGCGCGTGCGGCGCATGGTCGGGCGTGAGGGAAAGCTCACCGAACGGCTGGAGACCGGTGCCTGCGAGGGCTCCTGGGCGGCCGCGATCGACGCGTCCAACGCGCTCGTCGACGATCTCGCACGGCCCGTCTCCGAGGTGAGCCGGGTGCTGTCCGCGGTCGCCGAGGGTGATCTCTCGCCGCGTATGGAGCTGCGGACGCCGGGGCCGGACGGCACCGGGCATCCGCTGCGCGGCGAGTTCCTGAAGGTCGGCCGCACGGTCAACAACCTGGTCGACCAGTTGTCGACGTTCACCGACGAGGTCACGCGGGTGGCCATCGAGGTGGGCACCGAGGGCAAGCTGGGTGGTCAGGCGCGAGTGCGCGGTATGTCGGGTTCGTGGAAGGATCTCACGGATTCGGTCAATACGATGGCGTATCGGCTGACCGCGCAGGTGCGGGACATCGCGCTGGTGACGACGGCGGTCGCGAAGGGTGACCTGTCGCGGAAGGTCACGGTCCATGTGGCCGGCGAGATGCTGGAGCTGAAGAACACCGTCAACACGATGGTGGACCAGCTCGCGTCGTTCTCCTCCGAGGTCACCCGAGTCGCCCGGGAGGTGGGCACCGAGGGCGAGCTGGGCGGCCAGGCCAAGGTGCCGGGTGTGTCGGGCGTGTGGAAGGACCTCACCGATTCGGTGAACCTGATGGCCGGCAATCTGACCGCCCAGGTGCGCGGGATCGCGCAGGTGACGACCGCCGTCGCCAACGGTGACCTGTCGCAGAAGGTGACCGTGTCGGCCCGTGGCGAGATCGCGCAGCTCGCCGAGACGATCAACCAGATGACCGAGACGCTGCGCACCTTCGCGGACGAGGTCACCCGGGTGGCCAACGAGGTGGGTGCCGAGGGCCGGCTCGGCGGGCAGGCGAACGTCCCGGGTGCGGCCGGCACGTGGAAGGACCTCACCGATTCGGTGAACACGGTCTTCCGGAACCTGACCACTCAGGTGCGGGACATCGCCGCCGTCACCACGGCGGTGGCCAGTGGTGACCTGTCGCAGAAGGTCACCGTCGATGTCGCCGGCGAGATGCTGGAGCTGAAGAACACCGTCAACGGGATGGTGGACCAGCTGTCCGCCTTCGGCGCGGAGGTCACACGGGTGGCCCGGGAGATCGGCGTCGAGGGTGAGCTGGGCGGCCAGGCGCAGGTGCCGGGTGCGGCGGGCACGTGGAAAGACCTCACCGACTCGGTCAACACGGCGTTCCGCAACCTCACCGGGCAGGTCCGCAACATCGCCCAGGTGACGACGGCGGTGGCCAACGGTGACCTGTCGCAGAAGGTCACCGTGGACGTCTCCGGTGAGATGCTCCAGCTGAAGAACACCGTGAACACGATGGTGGACCAGCTCTCCGCGTTCGCCGACCAGGTCACGCGCATGGCCCGGGACGTGGGTACGGAGGGCCGGCTGGGCGGCCAGGCCGTGGTGCCGGGGGTCTCCGGCACCTGGAAGGAGCTCACCGACTCCGTCAACTTCATGGCGGGCAACCTCACCTCGCAGGTGAGGCAGATCGCCCAGGTGACGACGGCGGTGGCGCGCGGTGATCTGTCGCAGAAGATCGACGTGGACGCGCGTGGCGAGATCCTCGAGCTGAAGAACACCATCAACAACCTGGTGGACCAGCTCTCCGCGTTCGCCGAGCAGGTGACGCGGGTCGCCCGCGAGGTGGGTACGGAGGGCCGGCTGGGCGGGCAGGCCCAGGTGCCGGGCGTGGCCGGTGTGTGGCGGGACCTGACCGACTCCGTGAACGGCATGGCCGGCAACCTCACCACCCAGGTGCGCAACATCGCCCAGGTGGCGACGGCGGTGGCGCGCGGTGACCTGTCGCAGAAGATCGACGTGGACGCGCGTGGCGAGATCCTGGAGCTGAAGAACACCATCAACACGATGGTGGACCAGCTGTCGTCCTTCGCCGAGCAGGTGACGCGGGTGGCCCGCGAGGTGGGCACCGAGGGCATCCTCGGCGGCCAGGCCGAGGTCCAGGGGGTCTCGGGCACCTGGAAGGACCTCACGCAGTCGGTGAACTTCATGGCGAACAACCTGACCATCCAGGTGCGCAACATCGCCGAGGTCACCACAGCGGTCGCCAAGGGCGATCTGTCCAAGAAGATCACCGTCGACGCCAAGGGCGAGATCCTCGAACTGGTCACCACCGTCAACACGATGGTGGACCAGCTGTCGTCCTTCGCCGAGCAGGTGACGCGGGTGGCCCGCGAGGTGGGCACCGAGGGCATCCTGGGCGGTCAGGCGCACGTCCCCGGCGTCACGGGCATCTGGAAGGACCTCAGCGACAACGTCAACCTCATGGCCAACAACCTGACCATGCAGGTGCGCAACATCTCCCAGGTCGCGGCGGCCGTCGCCAACGGCGACCTGACGCGGACGGTGACGATCGAGGCGCGCGGTGAGGTCGCGCAGCTCGCCGACACCTTCAACACCATGGTGAAGACGCTGAGTTCGTTCGCCGACCAGGTCACCAAGGTGGCCCGTGAGGTGGGCACGGACGGCATCCTGGGCGGTCAGGCGCACGTACCCGGTGTGGCCGGCACGTGGAAGGACCTCACCGAGTCTGTGAACCAGATGGCGTCCAACCTGACCGGTCAGGTGCGCAACATCGCCATGGTCACCACGGCCATCGCCAAGGGTGACCTGACCAAGAAGATCGACATCGACGCCCGGGGCGAGATCCTCGAGCTGAAGACCACCATCAACACCATGGTGGACCAGCTGTCCTCCTTCGCCGAGGAGGTCACCAGGGTCGCCCGCGAGGTGGGCACGGAGGGTCAGCTCGGCGGCCAGGCGCGCGTGCGGGACGTCGACGGCACCTGGCGCGACCTGACCGAGTCGGTGAACGAGATGGCCGGGAACCTGACCCGGCAGGTGCGTGCCATCGCGCGCGTGGCGACCGCGGTGACCCGCGGCGACCTCAACCTGAAGATCGATGTGGATGCCTCGGGTGAGATCCAGGAGCTCCAGGACTACATCAACAAGATGATCGCCAACCTGCGCGACACCACGATCGCCAACAAGGAGCAGGACTGGCTCAAGGGCAACCTGGCCCGAATCTCCGCCCTGATGCAGGGCCGCCGCGATCTGGAGGACGTGGCCTCGCTGATCATGAGCGAGCTGACGCCGGTGGTCTCCGCGCAGCACGGCGCGTTCTTCCTCGCGATGCAGCTGATGGACGGGCAGGACCTGGGCGCCGACGCGGACGAGCAGTACGAGCTGCGCATGCTGGGGTCGTACGGCTACTCCATGGGCTCCATGCCGACGTCGTTCCGTCCGGGCGAGGCGCTCATCGGGACGGCCGCCAAGGAGAAGCGCACGATCCTCGTGGAGAACGCGCCGAGCGGCTATCTGAAGATCTCCTCCGGGCTCGGAGACGCGCCTCCCGCACAGGTGATCGTTCTTCCGGTGCTGTTCGAGGGGAAGGTGCTGGGCGTCATCGAACTGGCGTCCTTCACTCCGTTCACGCAGATCCAGAGGGACTTCCTCAACCAGATCGCGGAGATGATCGCGACGAGCGTCAACACCATCTCCGTCAACACCAAGACCGAGGTGCTGCTGAGGCAGTCTCAGGAGCTGACCGAGCAACTCAGGCTCCGCTCGGAGGAGTTGGAGCAACGGCAGAAGGCCCTCCAGGCGTCCAACGCCGAACTGGAGGAGAAGGCCGAACTACTGGCCCAGCAGAACCGTGACATCGAGGTCAAGAACACCGAGATCGAGGAGGCGCGACAGGTCCTGGAGGAGCGCGCCGAGCAGCTCGCGGTGTCCATGCGCTACAAGAGCGAGTTCCTGGCCAACATGTCGCACGAGTTGCGTACGCCGCTCAACTCCCTGCTGATCCTGGCCAAACTGCTCGCCGACAACGCCGAGGGGAACCTCTCGCCGAAGCAGGTGGAGTTCGCCGAGACCATTCACGGCGCCGGTTCCGACCTGCTCCAGCTGATCAACGACATCCTCGATCTGTCGAAGGTCGAGGCGGGCAAGATGGACGTCTCCCCGACGCGCATCGCGCTCGT
Source organism: Streptomyces sp. NPDC047079 (assembly GCF_040643755.1). Taxonomy (NCBI): domain Bacteria; kingdom Bacillati; phylum Actinomycetota; class Actinomycetes; order Kitasatosporales; family Streptomycetaceae; genus Streptomyces; species Streptomyces sp. NPDC047079. Next base: position 253,731 of record NZ_JBEYUZ010000008.1, on the reverse strand, counting down.
GCAGCTCGTCGACTACGTGGAGGCCACCTTCCGGCCGCTGACCGCGGAGAAGGGGCTCGACTTCTCCGTGCGGGTGTCGCCGGAGCTGCCCGCCACGCTGCACACCGACGAGCAGCGCCTGCTACAGGTGCTGCGCAACCTGCTGTCCAACGCGGTGAAGTTCACCGACACCGGGGCCGTCGAGCTGGTCATCCGTCCGGCGGGCGGGGACGTGCCGATGGCCATCCGGGAGCAGCTGCTGGAGTCCGGCTCGCTGCGGGACCCGGACGCGGAACTGATCGCGTTCTCGGTGGCCGACACCGGCATCGGCATCGCGGCGAGCAAGATGAGGGTGATCTTCGAGGCGTTCAAGCAGGCGGACGGCACGACGAGCCGCAAGTACGGCGGTACGGGTCTCGGGCTGTCCATCTCCCGGGAGATCGCGCGGCTGCTGGGCGGCGAGATCCACGCGCAGAGCGAGCCCGGACGCGGCTCGACATTCACCCTGTATCTGCCGCTGCACCCGAGCGAGCTGCCGCCGCAGGGCTACCCGCAGCTGGCGCCCGCGATGGCGGCGGACGAGCTGCTGGCGTCCGAGGCGGAGCTGTCCGCGCCGGACATCGAGACCCCGGCCGAGGTGAAGTCGTACCAGGAGACCCAGAACGGGGCCGCGGCCCTCTTCCGGCGTCGGCGCAGGGCGGTCTCCTCGGGCATGCAGCGCGCCGTCGGCGGGGGACAGGAACAGTGGACAGGAGGTGAGCAGCAGGAGGGGCCGCAGCCGCGGCAGGCCGTGCGGTTCGACAGCGAGAAGGTGCTGATCGTCGACGACGACATCCGCAACGTCTTCGCGCTCACCAGCGTCCTGGAGCAGCACGGCCTGTCGGTCCTGTACGCGGAGAACGGCCGGGAGGGCATCGAGGTGCTGGAACAGCACGACGACGTCGCGGTCGTCCTGATGGACATCATGATGCCCGAGATGGACGGTTACGCCACGACCACGGCGATCCGGCGGATGCCGCAGTTCGCGGGGCTGCCGATTATCGCGTTGACGGCGAAGGCGATGAAGGGCGACCGTGAGAAGGCCATCGAGTCGGGTGCCTCGGACTATGTGACCAAGCCCGTCGATCCCGATCATCTGCTGTCCGTGATGGAGCAGTGGATGCGTGTGCAGTGATGTGGACGCTTGTGCGGTGAAAGGAACGCTCAATGTTCACGCGGAGTTGCTGACCGCGTGCGGCCCAGGCCGTGTAGAAGTGCGGTGTGCGGGGAACCTTCTGGTCCCCTGCCGCGTTTCCGCAACGTGCACAATGGCATGCTCAGTGACATCACGGTGACAGGGTGTGGCGACAGGCGGGGTACGGCTACGATGACCGGCACAAGGACGGGCGACGCAAGGGAGTCGTCCCCTGGGCTGGCACCGGGAGGTGCCAACCCGAGTCCTGAGGACAGGGGAGGCCCCACGCCGGGGCGAGGAGGGCGGGCCATGGTGCAGAAGGCCAAGATCCTCCTGGTCGATGACCGGCCGGAGAATCTGCTGGCGCTGGAGGCCATCCTCTCCGCGCTCGATCAGACGCTGGTCAGGGCATCGTCCGGGGAGGAAGCACTCAAGGCACTGCTGACGGACGACTTCGCGGTCATTTTGCTGGACGTCCAGATGCCGGGCATGGACGGGTTCGAGACCGCCGCGCACATCAAGCGGCGGGAGCGGACGCGGGACATCCCGATCATCTTCCTGACCGCCATCAACCACGGCCCGCACCACACCTTCCGTGGGTATGCGGCGGGCGCGGTGGACTACATCTCCAAGCCGTTCGACCCGTGGGTGCTGCGCGCGAAGGTCTCCGTCTTCGTCGAGCTGTACATGAAGAACTGCCAGCTGCGCGAGCAGGCGGCCCTGCTGCGGCTGCAGCTGGAGGGCGGCGGCAAGTCCGCGGTCGGCGAGAGCAAGGAACCGGCCGGGCTGCTCGCCGAGCTGTCCGCGCGGCTCGCGGCGGTCGAGGAACAGGCCGAGGCGCTGTCCAAGCAGCTCGACGACGAGTCGGCGGACGCGGGTGCGGTGGCGACCGCGGCCCATCTCGAGCGCAAACTCACGGGGCTGCGTCGCGCCCTGGACGCCCTGGAACCGGGCACGGGCAGCGGCACACCGCCGGTACCGTCCCAGAGCTGACGGCTCGCTCCGCGGGGAGCCGCACCGCCCCGGGTGCCGGCTTCTCCACCAAGCGGCGCATCCCGCTTGAGCCGGCGTCAGCTTCGTGCCTCCCGAACGGCGACACGAACGGGTGAAGCAGTGGCCACGCGTGTCCCCTGTCGTCTCCACCGGTAACCTCACACTCATGGCCTCACGCCCCGCAGCCAAGAAGTCGCCCGCGAAGAAGGCGGCCGCTCCGAGACAGGCTCCGGTGAAGAGGGCCCCCGCGAAGAAAGCCGCCGCGAAGAAGGCACCCGCCAGGAAGGCCGCGGCGAAGAAGGCCGCCCTCGCCCCGGCGCCCAGCCCGACCGCGGGCGTGTACCGACTCGTACGCGCCCTCTGGCTCGGCCTCGCGCACGCCGTCGGGGCGATGCTCCGCGGCCTGGGGCGCGGCGCGAAGGGGCTCGACCCGGCGCACCGCAAGGACGGCCTCGCGCTGCTGTTGCTCGGTCTGTCGCTGATCGTCGCCGCGGGCACCTGGGCCAATCTCCGCGGACCCGTGGGCGACCTCGTCGTGATGCTGGTCACCGGCGCCTTCGGACGGCTGGACCTGCTCGTGCCGATATTGCTCGGCGCGATCGCCGTGCGTCTGATCCTGCACCCGGAGCGGCCGGAGGCCAACGGCCGTATCGTGATCGGTCTGTCCGCGCTGGTCATCGGGGTGCTCGGCCAGGTGCACATCGCCTGCGGCGGCCCCGCGCGCAGCGACGGCATGCAGGCGATAAGGGACGCCGGCGGGCTCATCGGCTGGGGCACGGCGACGCCCCTGACGTACACCATGGGCGATGCCCTCGCGGTGGCGCTGCTCGTCCTGCTCACCTTCTTCGGGCTGCTCGTGGTCACCGCCACGCCCGTCACCGCCATTCCGCAGCGGCTGCGGCTTCTGGGCGTGAAGCTGGGCCTGCTGCACGCCCCTGAGGACTTTGGCGGCGAGGACGACGAGCGGTACGACGAGCAGTGGCGTGAGGCGCTGCCCCGTTCCCGGCGGCGAGGGTCCGCCGACGAGCCCTTCGACCCGCAGGAGGCCGAGCGGGAGGCGATCTCCCGGCGGCGCGGACGCTCCCGGCGGCCCGCCGTGCAGCCCGCCATGGGCCGGCAGATGGACGCCGTGGATGTCGCGGCGGCCGCCGCTGCCGCCCTGGACGGCGCCGTCCTGCACGGCATGCCGCCGTCCCCGCTCGTCGCCGACCTCACCCAGGGGGTCAGCGTCGGGGACCGCGAGCCGACGACACCGACGCCCGTGCCGGCCGCACGGCCCCAGCAGGACGGGCTCACGGCCGAGCCGGCGGTGCCCGACCTCACCAAGGCGGCCCCGCAGGAACACCGCGACCTGCCGCCGCGTGCCGAGCAGCTCCAGCTCTCCGGCGACATCACCTACTCCCTGCCGTCCCTGGACCTCCTCGAGCGCGGCGGCCCCGGAAAGGCGCGCAGCGCCGCCAACGACGCCGTCGTCGCCGCGCTCACGAACGTCTTCACCGAGTTCAAGGTCGACGCGGCCGTCACCGGCTTCACCCGCGGCCCGACGGTCACCCGCTACGAGGTCGAGCTGGGCCCCGCCGTGAAGGTCGAGCGCATCACCGCGCTCACCAAGAACATCGCGTACGCCGTCGCCAGCCCCGACGTCCGGATCATCAGCCCGATCCCCGGCAAGTCCGCGGTCGGCATCGAGATCCCGAACACCGACCGGGAGATGGTCAACCTCGGTGACGTGCTCCGCCTCGCGGAGGCCGCCGAGGACGACCACCCCATGCTCGTGGCGCTCGGCAAGGACGTCGAAGGCGGCTATGTGATGGCGAACATCGCCAAGATGCCGCACATCCTCGTCGCCGGTGCCACCGGTTCCGGCAAGTCGTCCTGCATCAACTGCCTGATCACCTCGGTCATGATGCGCGCGACCCCGGAGGACGTGCGCATGGTTCTCGTCGACCCCAAGCGCGTCGAGCTGACCGCGTACGAGGGCATCCCGCACCTGATCACGCCGATCATCACCAACCCGAAGCGGGCCGCCGAGGCGCTCCAGTGGGTCGTACGGGAGATGGACCTGCGCTACGACGACCTCGCGGCGTACGGCTTCCGGCACATCGACGACTTCAACCAGGCGATCAGGAACGGCAAGATCAAGCCGCCCGAGGGCAGCGAACGCGAACTCCAGCCGTACCCCTACCTGCTGGTGATCGTCGACGAGCTGGCCGACCTGATGATGGTCGCGCCACGCGACGTCGAGGACGCGATCGTGCGTATCACGCAGCTCGCGCGCGCGGCCGGCATCCATCTGGTGCTCGCCACGCAGCGGCCGTCCGTGGATGTCGTCACCGGTCTGATCAAGGCGAACGTGCCGTCCCGGCTCGCCTTCGCCACCTCCTCGCTGGCCGACTCGCGCGTCATCCTCGACCAGCCCGGCGCCGAGAAGCTGATCGGCAAGGGCGACGGGCTCTTCCTGCCCATGGGCGCGAACAAACCGACCCGTATGCAGGGCGCGTTCGTGACCGAGGAGGAGGTCGCGGCGGTCGTCCGGCACTGCAAGGAGCAGATGGCACCCGTCTTCCGGGACGACGTCACGGTCGGCGGCAAGCAGAAGAAGGAGATCGACGAGGACATCGGCGACGACCTCGACCTGCTGTGCCAGGCGGCGGAGCTGGTCGTCTCCACGCAGTTCGGATCCACCTCCATGCTCCAGCGGAAGCTGCGCGTCGGCTTCGCCAAGGCCGGCCGTCTGATGGACCTCATGGAGTCGCGGAACATCGTCGGCCCGAGCGAGGGATCCAAGGCCCGCGACGTTCTCGTGAAACCCGACGAATTGGACGGAGTGCTGGCCCTCATCCGCGGGGAGTCTCAACCGTAGGGATGCGGACGTTCCCGGTTCACCGGACGAGCGGGTCGGCCGGGCCCGTCGCCGGGCACCCCCGGGGACGCGCCGGAGCCGGACCGTGACCCACTCGTAAGTGTTCCGTGAGCAACCGTTCCCCCGCCGCGCACGTCAAGTTGAGCAAGACGACAGGAATATGTCCCACCATCAGGATGACCGGCCATTCTGATGGCGTACAAAGTCCTACCGCCCGGTTGCCCCACCCTTTCGTACCCCCCCTAGACTGAACTTCCAGCACAGGTGGCTACACGCTCGAAAGGCGCCCCCGTGTCCATCGGCAACTCCCCTGACGGCAACTCCCCAAAGGACGCACGTCCCTTCGACGACGACCGCGAAGACGCTCGTGAAGACGCCGAGGCGTCGGACCGCCCCTCGATCGGCCGGGCCCTCCAGCAGGCGCGCATCACGGCCGGGCTGACCGTCGACGACATCAGCAATGCCACCCGGGTCCGCATCACCATCGTGCACGCGATCGAACAGGACAACTTCGCGCCGTGCGGCGGTGACGTCTACGCCCGCGGCCACATTCGCACGCTCGCGCGGGCCGTGCATCTCGACCCCGCCCCGCTGCTCGAACAGTACGCCGCCGAGCACGGCGGACGGCCTGCCCCGACCCCGGCGGCCCCGCTCTTCGAGGCGGAACGCATCCGTCCCGAGCGCCGCGGGCCCAACTGGACCGCGGCGATGGTCGCGGCGATCGTCGCGGTGATCGGCTTCGTCGGGTTCACCCTGGTCAAGGGCGGCGACAGCGGGGAGAGCGCCAAGCCGCCGGCCGCCAAGGGGCCCCAGGCAAGCTCCAGCAAGTCCGCCTCGGCCACACCCAAGAGCAGCCAGCCTGCCGACCGCAAGCCCGAGCCGTCCGACAGCGCCATCGCGGCCGCGCCCCGCGACAAGGTGACCGTCCAGGTCAGCGCCGCCGACGGCCGCAGCTGGATCTCCGCCAAGGACCACAGCGGCCGCACCCTCTTCGACGGGCTGCTCAACAAGGGCGACTCGCAGACCTTCCAGGACAAGGAGAAGATCGACCTGGTCCTCGGTGACGCGGGCGCCATCGAGCTGTATGTCAACGGAAAGAAGATCCAGGACGCCTTCCAGCCCGGCCAGGTCGAGCGCCTGACCTATACGAAGGGCGACCCCGTCACCGGGTGACGGGAGGCCACGGCGCCCGCGAGGCCGCGGGGCGGGCAGGGGAACGGACGCGCGGGGTTGGCCAAGATCGGCCAACCCCGTCGACGTGGGCTGTCAGCGGGACGAAGTAGTCTTGAGCCCATGTCTGAACGCCGTACCGTCGCACTCGTCACCCTTGGCTGCGCCCGTAACGAGGTGGACTCGGAGGAGCTCGCAGGCCGTTTGGAGGCGGACGGCTGGCGGCTCGTGGAGGACGCCCAGGACGCGGACGTCGCCGTCGTGAACACGTGCGGCTTCGTCGAGGCCGCCAAGAAGGACTCCGTCGACGCCCTCCTGGAGGCCAACGACCTCAAGGGGCACGGCAGAACGCAGGCCGTCGTGGCGGTGGGCTGCATGGCCGAGCGGTACGGCAAGGAGCTGGCCGAGGCCCTCCCCGAGGCCGACGGCGTGCTCGGTTTCGACGACTACGCGAACATCTCGGACCGCCTCCAGACCATCCTGAACGGCGGCATCCACGCGTCCCACACCCCGCGCGACCGGCGCAAGCTGCTGCCGATCACCCCGGCCGAGCGGCAGGAGTCCGCCGCGGGCATCGCGCTGCCGGGCCACGGTCCGGCCGATCTCCCGGAAGGCGTCGCCCCGGCCTCGGGCCCCCGCGCGCCGCTGCGCCGCCGTCTCGACGGCTCCCCGGTCGCCTCGGTGAAGCTGGCCTCCGGCTGCGACCGGCGCTGCTCCTTCTGCGCCATCCCGTCCTTCCGGGGCTCCTTCATCTCGCGCCGCCCGAGCGACGTGCTGAACGAGACGCGATGGCTGGCCGAGCAGGGCGTGAAGGAGATCATGCTGGTCTCCGAGAACAACACCTCCTACGGCAAGGACCTCGGTGACATCCGTCTGCTGGAGGCCCTGCTGCCGGAGCTCGCCGAGGTGGACGGCATCGAGCGGGTCCGTGTGAGCTACCTCCAGCCGGCCGAGATGCGGCCCGGGCTGATCGACGTGCTCACCTCCACCCCCAAGGTCTCGCCCTACTTCGACCTGTCCTTCCAGCACTCCGCGCCCGGTGTGCTGCGCGCGATGCGGCGCTTCGGCGACACCGACCGCTTCCTGGAGCTGCTGGACACCATCAGAAGCAAGGCGCCCGAAGCCGGTGTGCGGTCCAACTTCATCGTCGGCTTCCCCGGCGAGACCGAGTCCGACCTCGCCGAACTGGAGCGCTTCCTCGACGGTGCCCGGCTGGACGCGATCGGTGTGTTCGGCTACTCCGACGAGGAGGGCACGGAGGCCGCGACGTACGACAACAAGCTCGACGATGAGGTCGTCGCCGAGCGGCTGGCCCATATCTCCCGGCTTGCCGAGGAGCTGGTGTCGCAGCGCGCCGAGGAGCGCGTCGGCGAGACCGTCCATGTGCTGGTTGAGTCGGTGGACGCGGAGGAGGGCGCCTACGGCCGCGCCGCGCACCAGGCGCCCGAGACGGACGGCCAGGTGCTGTTCACGAGGGGCGAAGGTTTGAGCGCGGGCCGTATGGTCGAGGCGAAGGTGGTCGGCACGGACGGTGTCGACCTGGTGGCCGAGCCGCTCCAGGGTTCGCTCGGGTGTCCTGAGGAGGCGGGCAGATGACGGGAATCCCGGCATCCGCGGCGGGCGGCTCCCGCGCCCCGGGCGTGGCGTCCACGCCGGGCGCCCCCGGCACCGCTGCCATGACCGGCCCCAAGGCGAACAAGCGACCTTCCGGTGCTCCGACCGGCCAGGCGGCCAAGGGCCCCGACGCAGCCGGCTCCTCCGGCTCCCCGGACGGCGTACGGCCTCCGCGGGGCGGCAAGCTGACGGCCGCCGCGGTCAACCAGGCCAGCGTCTGGAACGTCGCCAACCTGCTGACCATGCTGCGCCTGGTCCTCGTACCGGGCTTCGTCGCGCTGATGCTGGCGGGCGGCGGTTATGACCCGGCGTGGCGCTCGCTCGCCTGGGCGGCCTTCGCCATCGCCATGATCACCGACCTGTTCGACGGTCATCTGGCGCGCACGTACAACCTCGTCACCGACTTCGGGAAGATCGCCGACCCCATCGCCGACAAGGCGATCATGGGAGCGGCCCTCATCTGTCTGTCCTGGCTCGGTGACCTGCCGTGGTGGGTGACGGGGGTGATCCTCGGCCGTGAGCTCGGCATCACCCTGCTGCGCTTCCTGGTCATCCGCTACGGGGTGATACCGGCGAGCCGGGGCGGCAAGCTGAAGACGCTGACGCAGGGCGTCGCCGTGGGGATGTACGTGCTGGCGCTCACGGGCTGGCTGGCGACCCTGAGGTTCTGGGTGATGGCCGCGGCCCTCGTCCTGACCGTCGTCACCGGGCTCGACTATGTGAGACAGGCCATTGTGCTGCGCAGGCGCGGCATCGCCGAGCGCCGCGCGGCGGCCGAGGAGGCGGAACGTTGACTTCACTGGCCACCGAGGCGGTGCGACTACTGACAGTGAGAGGCGAGACGCTCGCCGTCGCCGAGTCGCTGACCGGTGGTCTGGTGGCTGCGGAGATCACGGCGGTGGCCGGGGCCTCCAAGGTCTTCCGCGGCTCCGTGACCGCCTACGCGACCGATCTGAAGCGGGACGTCCTCGGGGTGGACGGCACTCTGCTGGCGGACCGGGGAGCGGTGGATCCGCAGGTCGCGGCCCAGATGGCGGCCGGCGTGCGCAAGGCGCTCGGTGCGGACTGGGGGCTCGCGACGACCGGCGTGGCCGGGCCCGATCCGCAGGACGGGCAGCCGGTCGGCACGGTTTACGTGGCAGTGAGCGGGCCGTTCGAAGGTGTTTCCGACGAACTCGATGGCGGGAAAGTGGCCTCGCTGCGGTTGAACGGTGACCGTGCGGAAATTCGTATGGAGAGTGTACGGAGCGTACTCGCACTGCTTCTCGAGGAGCTTGCGGGCGAACAGACCGGGAATGAGCGGGCACAGGATACGGAACAGAACGGGGGGACTTGATGTTTGCAGCCCTTAGTGAACACAACAGCGCTCCCCGCACGGCCGCGGCGCAAGGCGGTACGGTGGGGCGTGAAGGATGCGGTTACGCGGTCCGAGGAGGGAGCCACCGATGATTCTGCTCCGTCGCCTGCTGGGTGACGTGCTGCGTCGGCAGCGCCAGCGCCAGGGCCGTACTCTGCGCGAAGTCTCCTCGTCCGCCCGAGTTTCGCTCGGCTATCTCTCCGAGGTGGAGCGGGGGCAGAAGGAGGCGTCCTCCGAGCTGCTCTCCGCGATCTGCGACGCGCTGGACGTACGGATGTCCGAGCTCATGCGGGAAGTGAGCGACGAGCTCGCCCTCGCCGAGCTGGCACAGTCGGCAGCGGCCCCCGAGCCGGTGCCCGCACCGGTGCGTCGCCCGATGCTGAACTCCGTGTCCGTCACCGGTGTCCCACCGGAACGAGTCACGATCAAGGCACCCACCGAGACAGTGGACGTGGTCGCCGCCTGACGCCCGTACGCAGGGCGGACAAGGCGCCGATGTGTACGAGAGCCCCGGCCGGGGCCTCTCCGGGAAGACCCGGAGGGGTGCGGCCGGGGCTCTTGTGTGTCCGGCGCCGCGAATCCAGGGATTGACCGGCCAGGCGTCGGCCCGGCGGGCGCGTGGTCCCGTTTGCCGGGGCCATGGGGTGCGGTCATGGTGGAGGGAGCGGGACTCGGGGTCGTACGAACGCTTGCGGAGGATGCCGATGTACGTCGTGACGAGCCCGCTGCCCGACCCGGACCGGCCGGGCCCGGTGAGCCAGTTCACCTTCGTCGGCATCACCGGGGACCTGGAGAGGCACCACTGGATGTTCCAGGCGGAGAACGGGTGAGGAGACCGGCGCGCGAGGCGTGCGAGGAGTGGCCACGGGCCCGCACTGTGGGGCCGGGCGAGGGGGAGGGAGCGCGCGGGGTGCGCCGTGTGCGACAGATGCCGGGGACATGCGCTGGGTCCGGTGCGCCTGTGTGCCGCTGGTGCGCCCTCCCTGGTGCTGACAGGGCGGTCTAGGGTCTGGTTCCTCGGGTTGGAGGTGACGGCCATGGCGGGGCGCGCGGCGCGCTGGGGGGCGACGCTGGCGCTGGGTGCGCTGTGGTGGTGGGGGGTACTCCGACTCGTGCTGGCACCCGATGCGGGGGTGCTGGAAGGTGCGGTCGCGACCGGGGGGTGGGGGCTGAGCCTGCTGCCGGTGCACTGTGTGCCGAAGGCCCGGGCCGTGGGGGCGGCCGGGTCGGACCGGTGGGCTCGGTCATGGCGCCGGTGGTGGACCGCGAGGGGGCGCGGGAGGGGCGCGCAACCGGGGTGAGGGTGGGGGCAGGGGGGCGTGCGGGGTCGGCTGGAGACGGTGTCCGGGGGCGTTCAGGGGGCTCCTGGGGGCGGTTTGCGGCCGACCCGGCCGCCGGAGGGGGAAATGTCCGTAGGGGGGTGTGGCTGCCGGAGGCGGGAGTGTCCGTAGGGGGCGTGTGGCTGCCGGATGGGGGCAAGCGTCCGTAGGGGGCGTGTGGCCGCAGGAAGGGGAAAGTGTCCGTAGGGGGCGTGGGGGCGTCCGTGACGGATGTCTCACCAGGGCATCGCGACCCGCCGTTCGGGCGGGAGGGTCTGGCCGGTGGTGAACGATGCGGCGTAGGAGGCCAGGTGGAGGACCGCGTGGGCGACGTCCTCCGGTTGACCGTCCCGGCCCAGCGGCGACAGCCAGGCCATCTCCTCCGTCCGCGCCCGGGTCTCCGCGTGCCGGTCGGTCATCGGCGTACGGGTCCACTCCTGACGGGCCGTCAATTAGTGGTGCGGGGGCGGCTGCCACGGAGGTCGGCGGGGTGCGGCAGCGGAGCCGGCCCCCACTGGCAGACCGGGCACCAGTAGGTGGGTCGCTCGCGGGAACCGTCGCCCTGGTCGGCCAACCGGACCGGGGTGCCGCACCGCAGGCAGGGGCGGGGCGCGCGGCCGTACACGAAGAGGTTCTGCTCGCGCCGTCCGGTGGTGTTGCGGGCCGGGCGGTCGCGGTTCGCCTCCAGCAGCCGCTGGGCGAGAGCGGGGAGCCGTGCGGCGTGCTCGGCCGGGAGATCGCCGACGGGCAGCCAGGGGGTCACCCGGAGCAGGAAGCACAGCTCGCTCTTGTAGACATTGCCGATGCCGACCAGGTTGCGCTGGTCCAGGAGGGCCTCGCCCAGCGGCCGGGCGGGGTCGCGCAGCAGGTTCTCCAGCGCCAGACCGGGATCCCAGTCCGGGCCCAGGAGGTCGGGGCCGAGGTGGCCCACGGCGCGATGCTCGTCGGCGGTGCGGAGCAGCTCCAGAACGGGCAGGCGGTAGCCGACGGCCGTTCGGTCGGCGGTGCCGAGGATCGCCCTGATCTGGTGGGCGGGGCCGCCGCTCCAGCGCTGTCCGGCCGCGAATATCTTCCAGGCGCCGTCCATCTTCAGGTGCGAGTGCAGGGTGAGTCCGCCCTCGATCCGGGTCAGCAGGTGTTTGCCGCGCGCGGTGACGTCGAGGACGGAACGGCCGGTGAGGTCGGCCGTGGCGTACTTGGGCACCCGGAGGTCGGAGCGGGTCAGCACCTTCCCCGCGAGCGCCCCGTGCAGACGCTTCGCGGCCAGGTACACGGTGTCGCCTTCGGGCATGGGTCAAGGGTGACACGTCGGGGCGGGGCGGGACGGGACGGGACGGTGCCTGTGTCTGTGCGGTTCCGGGGCCCGGAGCCGCGGGTCGTGCAGCGGCCGCGCGTCGCCGCAGGGTCACGCGCGGATGCGCAGTCCCCGCGGGGTCGCGACGAAACCCGCTCCTTCCAGGAGGACGCCGAAGGGGGAGGAGAGAGCGGATGCGCCGTTGACTCGCTCCACCGTGACCGTGCCCAGGGAGCCCGCCCGCGCGGCTGTCCCGAGGGCCTCGGCCGCCGCCCGCAGACGCGCGTCCTCGGTCGGCTTGGACTCCGGGTCGGAGGGCCAGGCCAGCAGGGTCTTGCCACCGCGCTCCATGTAGAGCGCCAGCTCGCCGTCGACCAGGACCACCAGTGAACCCGCCTTGCGCCCCGGTTTGTGCCCCGCGCCCGTCGGCGGCTCGGGCCAGCTGAGGGCGGCGCCGTACGCGTTGGCCGGGTCGGCGGCCGCGAGGACCACCGTGCGGGCCGTGCCCGTGGAGCGGGTCCGGTTCGGTGGAAGCCCGGGGCCCCGCTGCCCGTACGGCGAACGGGGGCCGGATTCCATGGCGGACCCGGAACCAGAGCGAGGGCCTCCGAAGCCGGGGGAGGACAGCGGGTCGGGGAGCGCCGGGCCCATGGCGAAGGGGTCGCCGAAGCCGTCCTGCTCTTCGGTGCCGAAGGGGCTGTCCGGGCCGTCGCGGTAGCCGCTGCCGGACGCGGTGCCCGGACCGTCGAAGAGGTCGCGCCCGGGAGCGGGCGCGCCACCCGCGCCACTGGGGTCGAAGGACTGTGCGTAGCCGCCGGTGAAGCCGTTCGTGACGCCGTTCCCCGTGCCGGAAGCGGCGCCCGGCAGCGGTTCGCCCCGCTCGCGCGCGTTCGCCACCGCGCGTAGCCGGTCCACCGCGCCGTCCATCGCGAACTGCGCCGCACCCAGCCCCTCGACCACATAACCCCGCCGGGCCTGCCCGCTGTCCTCGAAGGCGGTCAGGACGCGGTAGACGGCCGAGAAGCCGCCCTCCACGCCCTCCGCCGCCACCGCGCCCCGGGTCACGACGCCGTGCCGGTCCAGCAGCGTCCGGGCCAGGGCGTGGGCGCGGACGGTGGGGTCCGCCTCGCGGGTGGGCAGCAGCGACCAGCGGCCCGCGACGGTCGGCGGGCCCGTACGGGACTGGGGGCGGGCGGCGGCCGTGAGCGAGCCGTACCGTCCGCGCGGGACCGCACGCTTGGCGCGGTGCGCGGTGGAACCCGCCGTGCGTCCCGAGCCGAGCAGCGACCGCATCGGCGCCAGGGTGTCGTTCGTCAGCCGGCCCGACCAGGCCAGGTCCCAGATCGCCTCGGCCAGCTGGGGATCGGTGACCTCCGGGTGGGTCGTGGCCCGGACCTGGTCGCCGATCTGCCGGAAGAACAGGCCGTAGCCTCCCGAGAGGGCGGCCAGTACCGACTGGTGGAGCGCGGTCAGCTCCAGGGGATGAGGGTCGGGCAGTAGCAAGGGGGCCGCGTCCGCCAGGTAGAGGGAGATCCAGCCGTCCTTGCCGGGCAGTGCGCCCGCGCCCGCCCACACCACCTCGCCGGCGGCCGTGAGCTCGTCCAGCATCGCGGGCGTGTAGTTCGCGACACGGGACGGCAGGACGAGCTTCTCCAGAGCCGACGCGGGCACGGACGCTCCCTGGAGCTGTTCGATCGCGCGCACCAGACCGTCCACGCCCCGCAGACCGTGCCCGCCGCCGACGTGCTGCCACTGCGGCAGAAACTGCGCCAGCGCCGCCTCAGGCACCGGCTCCAGCTCATGCCGCAGCGCCGCAAGCGAACGCCGCCGCAGCCTGCGCAGCACGGCCGCGTCACACCACTCCTGGCCGATCCCTGCCGGATGGAACTCTCCCTGGACGATCCGGCCGGACGCCGCGAGTCGCTGAAGCGCTCCCTCGGTGACGGCCACCCCGAGACCGAACCGCGCCGCCGCGGTGGCGGACGTGAACGGTCCGTGCGTCCGCGCATAGCGCGCGAGGAGATCTCCGAGCGGATCCTTGACCGGCTCGGTGAAGGCCTCCGGGACGCCCACCGGCAGCGCCGTGCCCAGCGCGTCCCGCAACCGGCCCGCGTCCTCGACCGCCGCCCAGTGGTCGGTGCCCGCGACACGGACCTTGATCGCACGGCGGGCGGCGGCCAGCTCCGTGGCCCAGTGCGGCTCGGCCCCCCGCTCCACCAGCTCGGCCTCGGTGAGCGGACCCAGCAGCCGCAGCACGTCCGCGACCCCCTCGACGTCCTTGACCCGCCGGTCCTCCGCGAGCCACTGCAACTCCCGCTCCAGCTCGACCAGCACCTCGGCGTCGAGCAGCTCCCGCAGTTCCGCCTGGCCCAGCAGCTCCGCCAGCAGCCGGGAGTCCAGTGACAGCGCGGCCGCGCGCCGCTCGGCGAGCGGGGAGTCCCCCTCGTAGAGGAACTGGGCGACGTACCCGAACAGCAGCGAGCGGGCGAACGGGGACGGCTCGGGGGTGGTGACCTCGACGAGCCGCACCCTGCGGGACTCGAGGTCGCCCATCAGCTCGACGAGGCCCGGAACGTCGAACACGTCCTGCAGGCACTCGCGCACCGCCTCGAGGACGATCGGGAACGAGCCGAACTCACTGGCCACCTGCAGCAGCTGGGCCGCCCGCTGGCGCTGCTGCCACAGCGGGGTACGGCGGCCGGGGTTGCGGCGCGGCAGCAGCAGCGCACGGGCCGCGCACTCACGGAACCGGGACGCGAACAGCGCCGACCCGCCGACCTGGTCGGTGACGATCCGGTCGACCTCGCCCTTGTCGAAGGCGACGTCCGCCGCGCCGACCGGTGCCTGCTCCGCGTCGTACTCCGCGCCCGCCTTCATCGGTTCCTGGTCGAGCAGGTCCAGGCCCATGAGGTCGGCGTCCGGCAGCCGCAGCACGATGCCGTCGTCGGCATGCATGACCTGGGCGTCCATGCCGTACCGCTCGGCCAGCCGGGCACCCAGCGCGAGCGCCCACGGGGCGTGGACCTGCGCACCGAACGGCGAATGCACCACGACCCGCCAGTCGCCGAGCTCGTCACGGAAGCGCTCCACGACGATCGTGCGGTCGTCCGGGACGTGGCCGCAGGCCTCGCGCTGTTCGGCCAGGTACGACAGCACGTTGTCCGCCGCCCAGGCGTCGAGCCCCGCGGCCAGCAGCCGCAGTCGCGCGTCCTCCTTGGACAGCGAGCCCACCTCGCGCAGGAACGCACCCACCGCACGGCCCAGTTCGAGCGGGCGGCCCAGCTGGTCGCCCTTCCAGAAGGGCAGCCGGCCGGGGACGCCGGGTGCGGGGGAGACCAGCACGCGGTCGCGCGTGATGTCCTCGATCCGCCAGGAGCTGGTGCCCAGCGTGAACACGTCCCCGACCCGGGACTCGTACACCATCTCCTCGTCCAGCTCGCCGACCCGGCCGCCGCCCTTCTTCGGATCGGACCCGGCCAGGAAGACCCCGAAGAGCCCGCGGTCCGGGATCGTGCCCCCGGAGGTGACCGCGAGCCGCTGGGCGCCCGGCCGGCCGGTGATCGTGCCCGCCACCCGGTCCCACACCACGCGCGGGCGCAGCTCCGCGAAGGCGTCGGAGGGATAGCGGCCCGCCAGCATGTCCAGCACCGCGGTGAACGCCGACTCGGGAAGGGAGGCGAAGGGGGCCGCCCGGCGGACCGTGGCGAGAAGGTCGTCGAACTGCCAGGTGTCGAGTGCCGTCATGGCGACGAGCTGTTGGGCCAGCACGTCCAGCGGGTTCGCCGGGACCTTCAGCGACTCGATGGAGCCGGACCGCATCCGCTCGGTGACCACGGCCGCCTGGACCAGGTCGCCCCGGTACTTGGGGAAGACCACGCCTGTGGACACCGCTCCGACCTGGTGCCCCGCGCGGCCCACGCGCTGTAGCCCGGAGGCCACGGACGGCGGTGACTCGACCTGGACGACAAGGTCCACCGCGCCCATGTCGATGCCCAGCTCCAGGCTGGAGGTGGCGACCACGGCAGGCAGTCGGCCCACCTTCAGGTCCTCCTCGACCTGGGCACGCTGCTCCTTGGAGACCGAGCCGTGATGGGCGCGCGCGAGAACCGGCGGAGCACCCTGCGCGGCGCCCGAGCCGCCCATCAGCTGGGCGGGGGAGTGATGTTCCTCCAGCGACTCGCCGGTGGCCCTCTCGTAGGCGATCTCGTTCAGCCGGTTGCACAGCCGCTCGGCGAGACGGCGCGAGTTCGCGAACACGATCGTGGAGCGGTGGGCCTGGACCAGATCGGCGATCCGCTCCTCGACATGCGGCCAGATGGACGGGCGCTCCGCGCCCTCGCTCCCGTCGCTGACCGGGGAGCCGCCCAGCTCGCCGAGGTCCTCGACGGGGACCACGACGGACAGGTCGAACTCCTTGCCGGACGTGGGCTGGACGATCTCGACCTTGCGGCGCGGGGAGAGGAAACGCGCGACCTCGTCCACTGGGCGGACGGTGGCCGACAGGCCGATGCGGCGCGCGGGCTTCGGCAGCAGCTCGTCGAGGCGCTCCAGGGACAGCGCGAGATGCGCTCCCCGCTTGGTGCCCGCGACCGCGTGCACCTCGTCCAGGATCACCGTCTCCACGCCCGTCAGCGCGTCGCGCGCGGCGGACGTCAGCATCAGGAACAGCGACTCCGGCGTGGTGATCAGGATGTCCGGCGGACGCGTCGCGAGGGCGCGGCGCTCCGCGGGCGGGGTGTCGCCGGAACGGATGCCGACCCTGATCTCCGGCTCGGGCAGTCCGAGCCGGACCGACTCATGGCGGATGCCCGTCAGCGGACTGCGCAGGTTCCGCTCGACGTCGACCGCGAGGGCTTTCAGCGGGGACACATACAGAACCCGGCAGCGCTTCCTGGGATCGGAGGGCGGCGGGGTGGAAGCCAGCTGGTCGAGCGCGGCGAGGAACGCGGCCAGCGTCTTGCCGGAGCCGGTCGGGGCGACCACCAGCACGTCCGAGCCCTCGCCGATGGCGCGCCACGCCCCGGCCTGGGCCGCGGTGGGCGCGGAGAACGCCCCCGTGAACCAGCCGCGGGTCGCGGGTGAGAAGCCGTCCAGGGCTCGGTGTGCGGGACTGACCATGTCCTCAATCCTGCACCCATCCACTGACAACCGCTGTGACCTGGGCAAACGCCCGAACCTCGGGCGGCGGCCAGGCAGGGTCCGCCGTGCCGTGCCGCAGAATGGGGCTGTGGCAGGTTCCAGGGAGCGGGCGCGGCACTGGCAGTACGAGGAACTGCCGGGCGTCGACCTGCTGCGGGCCCGCTACATCCGCAAGACCTTCGTGCGGCACACCCACGAGAACTTCGTCATCGCGGCCATCGCCGACGGCGTCGAGATCTTCCACCACGGCGGTTCGGACCAGTACGCGGGCCCCGGAGCGCTGGCGCTGGTCAACCCGGACACCACGCACACGGGCCGGGCCGGCGTGCCGGAGGGCTGGAGGTACGGGGCCGTCTACCCGTCGCCGCAGCTGGTGGCCGAGATCGCCGCCGAGACCACGGCCATCCGGGGCAACCCGGGCTTCGCACGCCCCGTGCTCGAGGATCCGTACACCGTCGGTCTGGTCCACGAGGTGCTCCGGGCCGCGGACGAGGGCAACGCGCTCGCCGCCGACACCCTGCTGCGGGTCGCCGTGACCCGGCTGCTGCGGCTCAACGGCGGAACGATGCCGCAGCGGGCCGTGCGCACCGCGGGAGCCCGTGCCGCCGCACGCGCGCGTGCCGTGCTCGAGGAACGGATGGCGCACCCCCCGACCCTGGAACGGCTCGCCGCCGACCTCGGCACCAGCCCCTTCTCGCTGCTGCGCGCCTTCCGCGACACCTACGGCATGCCCCCGCACGCCTGGCTGACCGACGCCCGCGTCCGCCGGGCCCGGTGCCTGCTGGACGCCGGGACCGCGCCCGCCCAGGCGGCCGTCGAGGTCGGTTTCACCGACCAGCCACACCTCAACCGTCACTTCACACGGATCGTGGGCGTGCCGCCGGGGGCGTACCAGCGCGAGCGCAGGGCGGACGCCGACCGGGTTGCGCGGCGCAAGAACGTACAAGACCCGGGGCAGTGACTGCCCCTACCGTCCCGGTCGTGGCAGAACAGACCGCTCTCGCGGACATACACAGGTCGGACGGCGGAAAGCCGGACGCCGCCGTCGTCCGGGACGCCCTCGGGGTCGGGGTGGCCGTCGGCCTGTCCGGCTTCGCCTTCGGGGTGACCTCGGCCGGCAGCGGTCTCACCCTGATGCAGACGTGCGCGCTCAGCCTCCTGGTGTTCACAGGCGCCTCGCAGTTCGCGCTCGTCGGCGCGCTCGCGGCCGGGGGCAACCCGTTCACGGCGGCCGCGGGCGCCTTCTTCCTGGGCATGCGGAACGCGTTCTACGGGCTGCGCCTGTCGCAGTTGCTTGCCCTCCCGCGCGCCCTGCGGCCGTTCGCCGCCCAGTGGGTCATCGACGAGACCACCGCCGTGGCGCTCGCCCAGCCGACCCGGCGGAGCGTCCGCATCGGCTTCACCGTGACCGGCCTCACCCTGTACGTGCTGTGGAACCTGACCACGTTGCTGGGCGCCGTCGGCGCGCGGGCCATCGGCGACACCAGGGGGTGGGGTCTGGACGCCGCAGGGCCCGCGGTCTTCCTGGCGCTGCTCGCGCCGATGCTGAGGACGGCGACGGAGCGTGTCGTGGCGGGGGCGGCCGTCGTGCTGGGGCTCGGGCTGCTGCCGGTCCTGCCCGCCGGAGTCCCGGTCCTGGCGGCGGCGCTGGCGGCCCCGGCCGTCCTCTTCCTGGAGGGCCGCCGGAGGAAGGCGACCGCTCGGGGCGCACAGGCCGATGCCGTGCGTAAGGCCGATGAAGCACAGGGGGAAGACCGTTGAACGTCTGGATCGCGATCGGCGTCACCGCCGTCGGCTGCTATGCCGTCAAGCTCCTCGGTCTGCTCGTTCCGGCCGGGGTCCTGGAAAGGCCGCTCGTCCAGCGGCTCGCGGCCCTGCTGCCCGTCGCCCTGCTGGCCGCCCTCACGGCCCAGCAGACCTTCGCCGACGGCCGTGCCCTGGTGCTGGACGCCAGGGCGGCGGGGCTCGCCGCGGCCGCCGTCGCCCTGCTCCTGCGGGCCCCGTTCCTGGTCGTCGTGGCCGCCGCGGTCGTGGTGACGGCGGGCCTGCGCGCCCTGACGGGCTGAACGACCGGCCCGCCCTCCCAGGGGTGTCAGCCGATGCCCCGACCGTACGCCCGGAGCGTGCGCAGTGCCTCGATGGTCACCATGGGGCGGCACTCCAGGGCCGTGCCCGGAGCCCACTGGCGCCACCGGACGGGCCAGCCGCCGTCCTGCTGCTGTTCGCCGGCGAGGTGGTCCAGGGTGCGGGCCATCTCCTCGTCGGTGAACCACGCGCGCGCGAGGGAGTCCGGCGTACGCGCGAAGTCGTACGGGAAGTGGTGCTCGCCCGGCGCGTATCCGGGCGCTACGGGGTAGGCCAGCGGACGGCCGGGCTCCAGGCATGCGAGCCGTTGCTCCCGCACCAGGCGGCCCAGCCGGTCGGCGGCCGCCTCCGCGCGCGACCGGTCGGGCGCCCAGTCCAGGAACGCCACCGCCGCCTCCACCTCGTAGGGGTGCGTCTTCCGCAAGGACTCGATCGCCTGCCAGCAGAAGTCGGTGGCCCGGAACAGCCACGCGTGCCACACCTCGTTGCGGTGCAGCAGACCCGCCACGGGCCCGGTGGCGAGAAGGTCGCTCGGCGGATCGTCGACGATCGGCACGAAGGGAGCCGCCGGATAACCGCGCTGGCTGGGATGGATCGCAGGAAGGGCGCCGTCCGGTGTCGACACGGCGGTCAGATAGCGGCACATGCGCTCCACCCGCTGTCCGCCGCAGCGCCCGATCGAGTCCAGGACGCGCAGCGCGTGCGCAGTGTGCAGGGGCTGGCTGACCGGGCCCCGCAGGTCGGGCTCGAGGGCATGACCGTACCCCTCGTCCTCGTTGCGGTAGGCGGCCAGCGCGGTCTCCACCGGGTCGGCGCCGCCGTCCAGGAAGTGGTACGCGAAGCGGCGCTGCTCCAGTACGCGCGCGGTGAGCCAGATGAAGTGCTCGGCGCGGGAGAGCGGGGTGTGCGCCGGGGGCGCAGCGGGGAGTGGGGATGCTCCGGATTCGGCCATGGGTCAGACCGTAGGGCGGAACACGGGCTTGGCAAGCGGTCCCGGACAGGGCCCACCCTCAGGGCGGGATACTGGAGTCATGCGGTTGACGGTCTTCTGGCAGAGGATGGCGGATCACTTCGGTGAGGCGTACGCCGACACCTTCGCGCGTGACCACGTGATGGCGGGGCTCGGCGGTCGTACGGTGCACCAGGCGCTGGACGCCGGCTGGGCGGCCAAGGACGTGTGGCGTGTGGTGTGCACGACCATGGACATCCCGCACGAGAAGCGCTGAAGCCGCCCGAAGATCCGCAGGCGGTACCCGATTGTCGGTCGCGTCGGGGAGACTTGCTCCGTGGCCCCGAAAGACGAGACCGCAGAGGTCGACCAGCAGCAAGCGCCGCACCTCGGCGCGCCCCCGCCCGCCCGCCCCCCGGCGGGTGACGGCGCCGTGCCGGGCGCCCGCATGCCGCGCTGGCTGCCGCGCGCGATGGTGCTGGCGCTCGCCCTCATCGCCGTGTTCCAGCTGGGCAGCTGGGCGTTCCACCAGCTCACCGGCCTGCTGATCAACATCCTCATCGCGTTCTTCCTGGCGCTCGCCATCGAGCCCGCGGTGAGCTGGATGGCCTCCCGGGGCCTGCGCCGGGGACTGGCCACCTTCCTGGTCTTCCTCGGTCTGTCGGTCGCCGTGGCCGGATTCGTCACGCTGCTCGGCTCGATGCTCGCGGGCCAGATCGTCAAGATGGCCGAGGGCTTCCCGGCCTACCTCGACTCCGTCATCAACTGGATCAACACGACATTCCACACCAAGCTCAGGCGCGTGGACGTACGCGACAGCCTGATCCACTCCGACTGGCTCAGGAAGTACGTCCAGAACAGCGCCACCGGTGTGCTGGACGTCTCCGCGCAGGTGCTGGGCGGTCTCTTCCGGCTGCTGACGGTCGGGCTGTTCTCGTTCTACTTCGCCGCCGACGGGCCGAGGCTGCGGCGCGCGCTGTGCTCGGTGCTGCCGCCCGCCCGCCAGGCCGAGGTGCTGCGCGCCTGGGAGATCGCGGTCGACAAGACGGGCGGCTATCTGTACTCGCGCGGCCTGATGGCGCTCATCTCGGGCATAGCGCACTATGTCCTGCTGGAGGCGCTGGGCATTCCGTACGCGCCCGTGCTCGCCGTCTGGGTCGGTCTGGTCTCGCAGTTCATCCCGACCATCGGCACCTATCTCGCGGGCGCCCTTCCGATGCTGATCGCCTTCACCGTCAACCCCTGGTACGCGGTGTGGGTGCTGGCCTTCGTCGTGGTCTACCAGCAGTTCGAGAACTACATGTTGCAGCCCAAGCTGACCGCGCGGTCCGTGGACATCCACCCCGCGGTCGCCTTCGGGTCGGTCATCGCGGGCACCGCCCTGCTCGGCGCGGTCGGCGCGCTGATCGCCATCCCCGCGGTGGCGACGCTCCAGGCGTTCTTGGGGGCGTATGTGAAGCGGTACGCCGTCACGGACGACCCGCGGGTCCACGGGCACCGGAGCCGCGGCTCCCGAAACCTCACCGTGCGCGTGCGGGGGCTCTTCACCCGTTGAGCACCGCGGCCGGGACTCACCCGCCTGAGTTCCGCCGGCCGGGGCTCACCAGGTGAGCGCCGCCCAGACCGTGGCGCCGAGCACGGCTGCCGTGTAACCGCCGACCGCCGCGCGCAGAATGCGCTGCCGCGCGGCGGCGCTCCAGGCGGTGCGGGACAGCAGCCAGGCCAGTGCGGGCAGCACCAGCACGGCGTGCAGGCCGACTCCGTGCAGCGGCTTGAGCGGCGCCGTCGAGTGGTACGCCGCCTGCTGGTGCCCGGTGCGGGACAGCAGGACCCCGCGCGCGATCATCACCGCTCCCGCCAGGAGCGCCACGAGAAGGATCGCGAAGCCGGAGCGCAGCGCGAGCGGCATGCCCGGGGGGCCGTCGGGCCGGTGCCGGAACGCGGCGGCGGCGAACACCGAGAGCACGGCGACCAGTACGCCGCCGCCCACCGCGAGCGTCATCGCGACCCCGGTGTCGAAGGGCGTGGTGGTGTTGAGGTGCGAGGGAACGCGGCGCCACGCCTGGAGGGTGATCCCGGCGACCTCCACGACGCAGTCGGCGGCGAAGACGGCGAGCAGCACGGCGCGCGCCCGCGCACCCATGCGCAGATACGACGTCACCCAGGTGACCGCGATCAGCGTCAGTCCGAAGGAGAGTCCGAAGGTGACGGGCTTGCGCCAGGACACGGGACCGTCCCAGGGGCCGCCGTCGACGGCGAACACCAGCAGGTGTGCCAGCCCCGACAGCACCAGGGCCGTGCCGATGGCGAGGCAGAGGCGTTCGCAGGGGCGGGCGGCACGCCACATGGCGCCCGTTCGGCCGGAGAGGATGAGGGCGGGGGCGGTGCCGGCCGGGCGGGCCGGGGCGGTGGTGGCGGGGATGCGGATTCCGTGTGGGTCCATGGGGACAGCGTCGAGGGGACCGGCCGCCGGGTCGTCGTACCGCCGGAGGCTCCTGCCGTACGCCCCCGGAAGTAGCGTTACGCCGCGGCCGGGCACCGGGGTTGTCGGTCCGCGCCCGTAGGCTCGGAGGTGCCGCGCGGTGCGCTTGACACGAAAATCGAACATCCATTCTTATGGAGCCTCCGGTTCGGCTCCCGCGGGACTTCGACACGGTTTTCCTGGAGAAGTGCCCGAGTTATCCACAGGCCGGACGAGCGTCGGGGCGCATTGTCAGTGGCAGGCGTTAGCGTCTTTGACGTGAAGCGATCGACTCAAGCAAACCGGGTGGAACCCATGGCAGGCACCGACCGCGAGAAGGCCCTGGACGCCGCGCTCGCACAGATTGAACGGCAATTCGGCAAGGGCGCGGTCATGCGCATGGGCGAGCGGTCCAAGGAGCCCATCGAGGTCATCCCGACCGGGTCGACCGCGCTCGACGTGGCCCTCGGCGTCGGCGGCCTCCCCCGCGGCCGAGTGGTGGAGATCTACGGACCGGAGTCCTCCGGTAAGACGACCCTGACCCTGCACGCGGTGGCGAACGCGCAGAAGGCCGGCGGCCAGGTCGCCTTCGTGGACGCCGAGCACGCCCTCGACCCCGAGTACGCGCGCAAGCTGGGCGTCGACATCGACAATCTGATCCTCTCCCAGCCGGACAACGGCGAACAGGCACTGGAGATCGTGGACATGCTGGTCCGCTCCGGCGCTCTCGACCTCATCGTCATCGACTCCGTCGCCGCGCTCGTCCCGCGCGCGGAGATCGAGGGCGAGATGGGCGACAGCCACGTGGGTCTTCAGGCCCGTCTGATGAGCCAGGCCCTGCGGAAGATCACCAGCGCGCTCAACCAGTCGAAGACCACCGCGATCTTCATCAACCAGCTCCGCGAGAAGATCGGCGTGATGTTCGGCTCCCCGGAGACCACGACCGGTGGCCGGGCACTGAAGTTCTACGCCTCGGTGCGTATCGACATCCGCCGCATCGAGACCCTGAAGGACGGCACGGAAGCGGTCGGCAACCGCACCCGCTGCAAGGTCGTCAAGAACAAGGTCGCCCCGCCCTTCAAGCAGGCCGAGTTCGACATCCTCTACGGACAGGGCATCAGCCGTGAGGGCGGCCTGATCGACATGGGTGTCGAGCACGGCTTCGTCCGCAAGGCCGGCGCCTGGTACACGTACGAGGGCGACCAGCTCGGCCAGGGCAAGGAGAACGCGCGCAACTTCCTGAAGGACAACCCCGACCTGGCCAACGAGATCGAGAAGAAGATCAAGGAGAAGCTGGGCGTCGGTGTGCGTGCCGAGGAGCCCGCCACCGAGCCGGGCGCGGACGCGGCGAGCGGTACGCCCGCGGCCGAGGACGCCGCCAAGACGGGGTCCGCTCCGGCGGCCAAGGCGACCAAGGCCAAGGCGCCGGCGGCCAAGAGCTAGCCCGTGACACGACGAACCGACTGGGCCGAGTACGCCTTCCCGGGGGCCCCGCAGGGGCGGGGGAGCCGGGCTGACGGGGGATCGGTCGGGGACGGCGACGGGGCGTACGACGACATGAGGGGCGACGCGGATGCCCGGACTGCGGGCGCTCCGCGTGACGACGGCCGCGCCCAGGGGGGACGCGGACGGGGGCGGCGGCGCGGTTTCGGGGAACCGGCCGACGGCCCACAGGACGGAGGGTCCTCTTTCTCGTCGAGGGCCGAGAAGGGGGAGCCCCCGGCGGACCCGGTGGAGCGGGCGCGGGCGATCTGCCTGCGCCTGCTCACCGGGACACCGCGCACGCGGAAGCAGCTCGCGGACGCCCTGCGCAAGCGGGAGATACCCGACGACGTGGCGGAGGAGGTGCTGTCGAGGTTCGAGGAGGTGGGCCTCATCGACGACGGTGCCTTCGCGGACGCCTGGGTGGAGTCCCGGCACCACGGCCGGGGCCTGGCCCGCCGGGCGCTCGCGCGGGAGCTGCGTACCAAGGGCGTGGACTCCGCGCTGATCGACGAAGCGGTGGGACAGCTCGATGCCGAGCAGGAGGAGGCCACCGCGCGTGAACTCGTCGACCGCAAACTGCGCGCGACACGGGGCCTCGACCGCGACAAGCGTCTGCGCCGCCTCGCGGGCATGCTCGCCCGCAAGGGCTACCCCGAGGGGATGGCCCTGCGGGTGGTCCGCCAGGCGCTGGAGGACGAGGGGGAGGACACGGAAGGGCTGGGGGAAGGGGAGTTCTGAACCCGCGGGGCCGTTCGGCGGCACGGAAGCGACATGCGGCCCGGCGGGAGGCGATCGTTGGCCCTGGTGGACAGCGATGTGCGGCCCGGCCGGACCGGGCGCGGGGAAACGAGCCCGTGGACACGGTGGACGCGCGGGGGCGCCCACCGCGTTCAGGGCTGGGGTGCCCGCCCGGTGGGATGCCCGCCCGGACCTCGCCGCACCCACGAGATCTCGGCAACCGCCGTTCATGTCGGCCCGACCCGCACGCACGGGAAGGGCACGGCCTACGGTGTCACCGGCAGCCCCGCCGCCTTCCAGGCCTGGAAGCCGCCCACCAGGTCCGTGGCACGGTGCAGGCCCAGTTGGCGCAGCGAGGCGGCGGCGAGGCTCGACGCGTAGCCCTCGTTGCAGACGATCACCACACGCAGGTCGTGGCTCGTCGCCTCGGGGACGCGGTGGCTGCCCTGTGGATCCAGGCGCCACTCCAGTTCGTTGCGCTCGATGACGAGGGCGCCCGGGATCAGTCCGTCACGGTCGCGCAGGGCCGCATAGCGGATGTCCACGAGCAGGGCGTCCTCGGCGCGTGCGGCCTCGTACGCCTCTTTCGCCTCCACGCGGTCGAGGTCCGCGCGGACTTGCTCCAGCAACACGTCAATGCCGACGGGGCCTTCGGGTCGGTACGTCACTGCCAGTCCTCCGGGCGCTCGACCTGCTCCAGGCGCAGTACCTGACCTGTGCGACTGTAACGGCGGATGCGCGGCAGGGGTGGGTAGTAGGCGTGGACGGAGATCGCGTGGCGGTCGGCGCACTCGTTGAGCACCTCGTGCACATGGTGCTGCCCGAAGGAGCGACCCCTGCCCGCCGGCAGCCGCCGCTCGCGGTCCACCCCCTCGGTGAGTTCCAGGGTCTTCCAGCCGTCGGAAGGCAGCCGGGCCGCGAGGGAGTTCTCCTTCAGTTCGCCCGATGCGGTGACGAAGGCGCCGACCGAGTCGGCATGGTCGTGCCAGCCGGTGCCCGTGCCGGGCGGCCAGCCGATCAGCCATGCCTCGCTGCCGCCGGGACCCTCCAGCCGTACCCAGGTACGGCCCTCCGGGTCGAGGGGGAGCGAGGAGATCAGCTCCGTGTCGGCGGCCGTCCGGCGTACGAAGTCGAGCAGCTCGGCCTGGGTGGGCGCCTGAGCGGAGGCGGAGACGGACGAGGCGGGGGGAGATGGGACCGGGGGGACCGAGGAGAGAGAAGGGTGTGCGGACAACGGGACCGTCCTGAGATTCGCGTGGAGCGCGCGGTGGTGCCAGGAGGCGCGCGGGTGAAGGGGGAAGCGAGATCAGCAGGACGGGCGACACACGCAGCCCGCGTAGCGGACGAGGTCCATATGGACCCTCCGCCACAGGCGCACACAGGTGTCGGTCACGATCCGGAGTACACCATGGGGGTGTCGACCGGTCAATTCACCGTCACTATGTGGACACCAGGTTGACCGTGTGTTCGAGGGCGGGCGTCCCGCGCCCCTCAGCCCGCGCTCGCCGCGGCCTGTTCCTTCGCCGGGCCGCCCAGCGTCGCCTCCGCCGCCCGGTACAGGTCCGCCGGCCGTACCCCGCTCAGCGCCGTCACCAGGTGACCGTCCGGGCGGACCAGGAGGACCGTGTGGGGGGCCGCGCCCGGGTAGCTCTCGGCGACGAGCAGTTCCGCGGGGTGCGGCAGGGCCGTCACCGCCGCTGCCAGCCGGGGCATGATCCCGGCCGACACCCAGTGCTTGCGCTCCCATACCCCGGTGCCCGGTGCCACCAGCACCACCAGCAGTGATCCGCGCCCCAGCCGGTCCCGCAGCCGTACGAACGAACCGTCCTCGGCCGTCACCCGCACATCCGCGACCGCCGCCCCGGGCTCGGTGCCCACCCGCGCCTCCGACTCGCTCGGAGCGGGCGTGAGCGGTGAGCCGGCGTACGTACCCGGCGCCCCCAGCGCCCCGCGCCCCAGATGACCGTCCGCGAGCAGCGCCTCCTGGCCGCGCGCGGACCCGGGGACGTACGACCGCAGGGTTCCGCCGCTGCGCAGCAACGGCAGCGCCTGGTCGGCGGCGCGCAGCCGGGCCGCGACCACGGCGCGGCGCTCGGCCTGGTAGCTGTCGAGCAGTGTCTCGCGCGGGCCGTGGTGCCAGGCCAGCGCCAGCTTCCAGGCGAGGTTGTCCACGTCCCTGAGCCCCTCGTCCACGCCCTGGGTGCCGAGCGCGCCGAGCAGATGCGCGGCGTCCCCGGCGAGGAAGACCCGGCCGACGCGCCAGCGGCGGGCGAGCCGGTGGTGGACGGTGTGGACGCCCGTGTCCACCAGGTCGTAGGTGGGGGTGGTGCCCCCGTTCCAGCCCGCGAGCGTCTCCCGGACCCGGGCCAGCAGCAGTTCGGGCGTGACCAGGTCCTTGCCCGGTGGCAGCAGCCAGTCCAGGCGCCACACGCCGTCGGGCAGGGGGCGCGCGGTGATCTCGCCGCCCGAGGGGCCGGAAGTCCGCCAGGGCGGCATCCGGTGCAGCAACGCCTCGCCGGGCCGGGGAAGTTCGGTGCGCAGCGCCGCCACGGCATGGCGTTCCACTGCCGTGCGGCCGGGGAAGCGGATGTCCAGGAGCTTGCGCACCGTCGAGCGCGGCCCGTCGCAGCCGACCAGGTAACTGCCGCGCCACCAGGTGGCCTGGGGGCCGCGTGTGTGCGCCGTGACACCGGAGGGTTCCTGCTCGAGGCAGTCCAGTCGGCTCTCCACCGCGACCTCGACCAGCCGATCGCGGGCGACCGCCGCGCGCAAGGCGCCGGTGAGGACATGCTGGGCGATGTGCAGCGGGGCCGGTCCGCCGACGATCTCGGGTTTCGGGGTCGCGCCGCTCCGGCCCTCCGTGGCGCCGTATCCGGCCCCGTCCGTTTCCCGGCCGTCGGCCGGCGCGAACACGACCTCGCGGGTCACCTGCTTGCGCCGCATCGACCGCCACCCGGTCCAGCGCAGCCCGGACCCGGCGAGCGGCGCCCCGGCCAATCGTTCCATCAGCGCGGTGGTGTCCTCGCGCAGGACAAGGGTGCGCGCCGCTCGCTGCTCGTCCCTGCCGGGGCCCTCGTCGAGGACGACGGACGGCACCTCCTGACGCGCGAGCGCGAGAGCGAGCGCGAGGCCCACCGGCCCCGCTCCCACGATGATCACCGGGTCCACGGCGTGGCGCCCCCTGCCCTGAGCGGTGTCCTGAGGGACGTACGGGAACAGGCAGTTGGAGCAGGGTGCACGATCACAGAACGTATGCAACAGACTGTGTGCCACTCGGTCAAGTGGGACGCACTCAGGCAGGCCGCCGGGGCCTGTCACTCCGAGCGGGCACGGCGGGAGAGCGACCCGCTCATATCTTGCTCAACTCGATTGCCGCGTAGGGATCGTTGCCGCGGCGGTCCTCGCCGTCCGCGGAGGCGGAACGCGCTTCGAGGGCGGCACCGCCCGCCTGTCCGGCGTGGCCGTGCCGCCCTCGGGGCGTGGGACGGAGGCGTCAGCGGCCGTCGGTCACGTCGAGCACCCCGGGTGCCTCGGCCGGCTCGGCCGCCGCGGCCACCACGACACCGGTCTTGGCCCGGCGCCCGCGCCGCTCGAGCCAGGTGGCGAGTGAGGACAGCGCGAGGCACATCGCGATGTAGATCGCGCCGACGACGATGGTGACCGCCGTGAACGGGTTCTCCCCGTTGACGATGATGTTGTTGGCCATCGTCCGTGTGGCGAAGAGGAGTTCGGTGTACGTGATGATGTAGCCGAGTGAGGTGTCCTTCAGGGTGACGACCAGCTGGCTGATCATCGTCGGCAGCATGGAGCGCACTGCCTGCGGCAGCAACAGTGTGGTCATCACCTGGTACTTGCGCAGACCGATCGCGTAGGCGGCCTCGACCTGCCCCCGGGGCACGGCGTTGAAGCCCGCCCGGAACACCTCGGCCTGCACGGAACCGTTGTAGATGGTCAGGCCGATGACCAGGCCCCAGAAGGCCGTGTTGTCGCCGATGGCGCCCAGGTCGGCCTTGTAGGTGAGGAACACCACCCACAGGGCGTAGATCGTGATCAGCAGGGGTACCGCGCGGAACACCTCGATGAATCCCGTCGCGAACCAGCGGACCGGCTTGTGCTCGGACTGCCGTGCGATGGCGAGCAGGAGGCCGAGCACGAGGGACAACGCGCCGGCGACGGCGAACACCTTCAGCGTGGTCAGCACGCCGTTGCGGATGTTGGTCCGCACACCGGCGTTGTTGAAGATGTTCCAGACCTCGGGATCGAGCTGGCCCTTGGCGTGCATGCGGTACAGGGTGAAAAGGATCAGGGCCAGTACGGCCAGCGCACCCGCCACCGTGTAGAGGCGGTTGCGCAGACGAGCCCTGGGGCCGGGTGCGTCGTACAGAACACTCGAACTCATCGTGCGACCCCCATGCGTCGCTCCAGCAGTCGGAAGAGGCCGCTGATGAAGAAGGTGATGACGAGGTAGCCCAGGGCCACCCACAGGAAGATCCACGCGATGGCGAAGCCCTGGTCACTGAGGAGCTTCTGCACTCCGAACAGTTCGGTGACGCTGAACGCGCCCGCGATCGCCGAGTTCTTCGTCAGCGCGATGAAGATCGAGCTCAGCGGCGGCAGCACCGTCCGCGTGGCCTGGGGCAGGACGATCAGGCGCAGTGTCTGGGAGAACGTCAGGCCCAGGGAGCGGGCGGCCTCCGCCTGCCCCATGGGTACGGTGTTGATGCCCGAGCGGACGGCCTCGCAGACGAAGGCCGAGGTGTAGAACCCGAGCGCGATCAGGGCCTTGGTCCAGGGGCTCATCCCCGGTACGAAGATCACCGGGACGACGAACCACGCGACGAGGAAGAGCAGCGTCAGCGGCGTGTTCCTGAAGAGCGTGACCCAGAGGGTGCCGAACAGCCGCAACGGAGGCACAGGAGAGACACGGAACCCCG
This sequence comes from Streptomyces sp. NPDC047079, assembly GCF_040643755.1. Lineage (NCBI taxonomy): Bacteria > Bacillati > Actinomycetota > Actinomycetes > Kitasatosporales > Streptomycetaceae > Streptomyces > Streptomyces sp. NPDC047079. The sequence goes on along the minus strand of NZ_JBEYUZ010000008.1, from coordinate 224,177 downwards.
CGATGGTGACACCAAGCACCATCGCGAGGAGTCCGCTGGCGAGGGTCAGCAGGACGGTGCCGATGAACCCCTCGCGGAAATCCGCGAGATGGTCGAGCAATACATTCACGGGGTGATGTCCTCGTGGGCGGCGTACGGGCGGGGAGGCTCCGGTCCCGGGCGCATCGCGCGGAGGCGCCCGGGACGGACGGTTCGTCGCCACGGAAGCGGACGGGTCCGGTCCGTGGCGGTGGGCTTCGTCGGCGGCGCGGTCGTGGCGTCCCGCCGTCGGGTCAGTAGCGCTCGACGGCCGGGGGCTCCGTGTAGGCGGAGCCGGACAGACCGAGCGTCGCCTCGTACGCCTTCTTGTAGTCGCCGTTCTTCTCGTGCGCCTCGAGGGCGTCGTTGACCGCGTCGCGCAGGGCCTTGTCGTCCTTGTTCATGCCGACGCCGTACGGCTCCTTGGTGAACGGCTTGCCGACCACCTTCAGCTTGGTCGGGCGCTGAGCGGCGTAGCCCTTGAGGATCGCGTCGTCGGTGGTGACCGCGTCGACCTCGTTGTTGAGCAGCTGCTGCACGCACTCGGAGTACTTGGACAGCTCGACGGTCTTGGCGCCGTACTTGGGCTTCTTGATCTCCTGGAGCGGCGTGGAGCCCTTGATGGAGCAGACGGTCTTGCCCTTGAGCGCGTCCGGCCCGGTGATGCCCTGCTCCTCCTTGCGGACGAGCAGGTCGGCGCCCGCCATGAAGTAGGGGCCCGCGAAGCCGACCTGCTTCTTGCGCTCGTCGTTGATCGTGTACGTGCCCACGTAGAGGTCGACCTCGCCCTTGGAGATCGTGGTCTCCCGGACGTTCGAGTCCACCGTCTTGAACTCGAGCTGGGAGGGCTTGAAGCCGAGGTTGGCGGCGACCATCTTGGCGATCTCGATGTCGAAGCCGGAACGCTTGCCCGACGTGTCCTCGAATCCGAGGTACGGCTGGTCGTTCTTGGCACCGATCACGAGCTTGCCCGCCTGCTGGGCCCTCTTCAGGGTGGGCGAGTCGATCTTCACGTTCTGCGCGACGGTGTACGTCGGCAGTGCGGGCCGGCTCGCGCCACCGGTCTCGCCGGGCTGGTCACCGGCGTTGCCGGACTCGCCGCCACAGGCAGAGACGGTGAGCGCCAGGACGGCGAGGGTGGCTGCGGCGGCGGACTTGCGGAGCTTCATCGTGGAATCCTTCGTTTCTGCAGGTTCGGCCGTGATGAGATCGGATGCGTGCCGGCACGGTGACGTGCCTGTGCGTCACTGTCAGTGGTGCAGGATCTTCGACAGGAAGTCCTTGGCGCGTTCACTGCGTGGGGTGGCGAAGAACTGCTCGGGCGTGCCTTCTTCGACGATGCGGCCGTCGGCCATGAACACCACCCGGTTGGCGGCCGAGCGGGCGAAGCCCATCTCGTGCGTGACGACGACCATGGTCATGCCGTCCCGGGCGAGTTGCTGCATGACCTCCAGGACCTCGTTGATCATCTCGGGGTCCAGGGCCGAGGTCGGCTCGTCGAAGAGGATGAGCTTGGGGTCCATCGCCAGCGCGCGGGCGATCGCGACGCGCTGCTGCTGGCCGCCGGAGAGCTGCGCCGGGTACTTGTCCGCCTGGTTACCGACGCCGACCCGGTCGAGCAGGGCGCGCGCCTTGTCCTCGGCCTTCTTCCTGTCCGTCTTGCGGACCTTGATCTGGCCCAGCATGACGTTCTCGAGCACGGTCTTGTGGGCGAACAGGTTGAAGGACTGGAAGACCATGCCGACCTCGGAGCGCAGCCGGGCCAGTTCCCTGCCCTCCTGGGGCAGCGGCTTGCCGTCGATCAGGATCTCGCCAGAGTCGATGGTCTCCAGGCGGTTGATGGTGCGGCACAGGGTGGACTTTCCCGACCCCGAGGGGCCGATGACCACGACGACCTCACCGCGGGTGATGGTCAGGTCGATGTCCTGCAGCACGTGCAACGCGCCGAAGTGCTTGTTGACGCTCTTCAGGACGACCAGTTCGTCGGTCGCGGCCACCGAGTCCTTGGCCACCGATACTGCGGTCATTGCTGGTTGGCTCCGTCCTCACTCGGTTTCGGAGGACAGTAATGACGCGGTGCCACCAGCGTCATTACATCTGAGGGAGATCTGAGCATCACGATCCGGTAGCGGCTGGACACATGCCGTAGCCGCAGTGCTCAACCCGCGTACCGGCTGAATAACGGAAGGCGTCCGCAACCGGAACCCTCTTGACGCCGTCCTTGTTCATCGGCGTGACTGCCATGGTGCACGCCCACGCGTGCACACGTTCGTGTGGATGACGCTTTCGTTCGTGTGGATGACGCTTTCCAGTACAGGGTGCGGACCGGCCCTTGTACAGGCCGACGCCGAACGGGACCTTGGTACCGAGAAACCGGAGGGGGCCGGCATGAGACTGCTTCTCGTCGAGGACGACAACCACGTCGCGGCCGCCCTGTCCGCCGTGCTGGCGCGGCACGGCTTCGACGTCACGCACGCCCGCAACGGCGAGGAGGCCCTCCGGGCGCTGGTCCCCGAGGGCGCAGGCTTCGGTGTGGTCCTGCTCGACCTGGGCCTGCCCGACCAGGACGGCTACGAGGTCTGCGGGAAGATCCGCAAGCGCACCAGCACCCCGGTGATCATGGTCACCGCGCGCTCCGACGTCCGGTCCCGGATCCACGGCCTGAACCTCGGCGCCGACGACTACGTGGTCAAGCCGTACGACACCGGGGAGCTGCTCGCGCGTATCCACGCCGTCAGCCGGCGCACCCCGCACCTGGACGACACCGGCGCCACCGAGACCGTGCTGCGCCTCGGCCCGGTGCACATAGAACTGCCCACCCGCCGGGTCAGCGTCGACGGTTCGGCGGTGCAGCTGACCCGCAAGGAGTTCGATCTGCTCGCCCTGCTCGCCCAGCGCCCGGGCGTGGTGTTCCGGCGCGAGCAGATCATCAGCGAGGTCTGGCAGACCAGCTGGGAGGGGACCGGGCGCACCCTGGAGGTGCATGTCGCCTCCCTGCGCTCCAAGCTGCGCATGCCGGCGCTGATCGAGACCGTGCGTGGCGTCGGGTACCGGCTCGTCGCCCCGGCCGCGTAGCGGGGACGGGTGCGCACACGTCTGCTTCCGCTCCTCATCGTCCTGATGGCTGCCGTTCTGCTCGCGCTCGGCGTGCCGCTCGCGGTGAGCCTCGCGGCCGCACAGCAGCAGCGCGTCGTCGTCGACCGGATCGACGACACGGCACGCTTCGCGGCCCTCGCGCAGTTCGTCACGGACCGGCCCGGCAACGGCTCCCGGGTGGGGACGGAGGACGAGCGCGGTGGGACCCTGCGCAAGGAACTCGCCATGTACTACAGCGTCTACGGCATCCGGGCCGGTGTCTTCTACCGGGACGACGTACCCATGGCCAATGCGCCGGAGGACTGGTACCTCCCCCAGGAGGGCGACGGCCGAAACGCCTTCAACGAGGCACTCCTCGGGCGGCGCAGCCACGACCCCGAGCAGGTGTGGCCCTGGCAGCGGACCCGGCTCGTGGTCGCCTCCCCGGTCATCCGCGACGGCGATGTCGTCGCCGTGGTCGTCACCGACTCGCCCACCGGGCAGATGCGGTCGAGCATCCTGCACGGCTGGCTGCTCATCGGCGCCGGGGAGATCGCCGCGATGCTGCTGGCGGTGGGCGCGGCGCTGCGCCTGACCGGCTGGGTCCTCAGGCCCGTGCGGGTCCTGGACGCGACGACCCACGACATCGCGACCGGACGCCTCAAGTCCAGGGTCGCGGCCGCCGGAGGACCGCCGGAACTCCGGCGCCTGGCCCGGTCGTTCAACGAGATGGCGGACAACGTCGAGGAAGTCCTGGAGCAGCAGCGCGCCTTTGTCGCGGACGCCTCCCACCAGCTGCGCAATCCGCTCTCCGCGCTGCTGCTGCGCATCGAGCTGCTCGCCCTCGAACTGCCCGAGGACAACGAGGAGATCGCCTCGGTCCGTACCGAGGGCAAGCGCCTTGCTCAGGTCCTCGACGACCTGCTCGACCTGGCGCTCGCCGAGCACGCCGAGGCCGACCTGCGGATCACCGACGTCGGCGCGCTGGCCGCCGAGCGGGTCGCGGCCTGGAGCCCGGCCGCCGAGGCCAAGGGCGTACGGCTGGCCGGGAACTGCCCGGCCACCACCGCCTGGGCCGATCCTGTCACGCTGTCCAGCGCGCTGGACGCGGTCATCGACAACGCGGTGAAGTTCACCCCCGAGGGAGAGCGAGTCGAGGTCGACGTCTCGGCCGACGGCGAGTGGGCCACGGTGGTGGTCACCGACGGCGGCCCCGGACTCGGCGACGAGGAACTGGCCCGCGTCGGGGACCGCTTCTGGCGCAGTGCGGCCCACCAGAACGTCAAGGGCTCGGGACTCGGGCTGTCCATCTCACGGGCGCTGCTGGCGGCGGGCGGGGGATCGATCAGGTACGCGCGCCACGAGCCGCACGGGCTGAAGGTGACGGTCACGGTGCCACGGACGGTCACCGGGACCGGCGTGTCCGGCACCTGAGGAGAACCTGTCCGGCTCCCGAGGGCGAACCTGTCCGGCTACCGAGGGCGAACCCGTCCGGCTCCCGAGGGCGAACCCGTCCGGCTCCCGAGGGCGAACCCGTCCGGCTCCCGAGGGCAAACCTGTCCGGCTCCCCTGGAGAAAGCCGTCCGGCACCTCAGGAAACCCGTTCGGCACGCGAAGGCAAAGAAGCCCAGATTCCGCTGCAGCCCGCCCGGGGGTGCCGGCGCGCCGGGGCCCGGCGGCTACGGCTTGACCGACTGGTAATACCGCCGCGCGCCCTCGTGCAGCTCCAGCGGATCGGTGTAGATCGCCGTCCGCAGGTCCACCAGCTGGGCCGCGTGCACCTGGGCGCCGATCCGGTCACGGCTGTCGATCACCGTGCGGGTGAGCTTCTCGGTCAGGTCCGGGTTCATGTCCTCCCGGGTGATCAGGAGGTTCGCGACGGCCACGGTCTGCACGGAGGACCCCTGCTCGGTGTCCGGGTAGGCGTCGGCAGGCATGACCGCGGCTCGGTAGTAGCGCGACGCGCCGCCCTGAGCGTGGAGCTTCGCCACCAGATCGCCGCCGATGGGCACCAGACGGATGTCGAACTGCCTCGACAGCTGGGTGACCGCGCTGGTGGGCAGCCCGCCCGACCAGAAGAACGCGTCGATCCTCTGCCGCTTCAGCAGGTCGGGCATGGTCCCGATGCCGTCGGACCGGGGAGTGATGTCCTTCTTCGGATCCAGCCCGGCCGCGGCGAGGACGTGTTCCGCTATCAGCCGCACCCCCGATCCACCCGGCCCGACGGCGACGGTCCGCCCCTTCAGGTCCGCCACGGACTGCACGGGGGACGAGCGCGGCACCACCAGGTGCACATAGTCGTCGTACAGACGTGCGCAGCCGCGCAGCCGCCCGGCACCCGGCTGGTTCTGCAGCCGGTACGTCTCCACCGCGTCGGCCGCGGCGAACGTGAAGTCCGCCCGGCCCGTGGCCACCCGCCGTACGTTCTCCTGCGAGCCGTCGCTGTTCAGCAGCCGGACGTCCAGTTGCGGCAGGTCCTTGGCGACGGCGTGTTGGAGCAGCGTGCCGTACCTCTGGTAGACGCCGGTCGGGGTGCCCGTACTGAAGGTGACCGTGCCGCTCGGGGACTCCTCGCCGATCGGCAGCAGCCACCACAGCAGCAGCCCGAAGACCGCGAAGGCGGCCGCCGAGCCCGTCAGCGCACGGCGCCTGCTGATACGGGGGAGTGCCTGAAGCATGCGGGCGATCCTGCCAGTCCGCACGCACCCCTGACCAGGGCGGGGTGCGCGGGGTGACCACGACAGACGCGGCGGCGGTGACCGGTAGGGTCGCCGGATGCACCCTTCGCCCGCCTCCCTCGTCCGTGGGTTCCACCTCGCCTTCGGGCTCGACGCCCGTACCGCGCCGACGGAGGTCTCCCCGGAAGTCGCCGCGCACCGCGGCGAGCTGCTCGCCGAGGAGGCCGCCGAGGTCGCCGAGGTCGCCGTCACCGGTCCGCTGGACCGGCTGGCGCACGAGCTGGCCGACCTCGTCTACGTGGCCTACGGCACGGCCCTCGTGCACGGCATCGACCTCGCGCCGTGATCGCCGAGATCCACCGCGCCAACATGAGCAAGATGGGCCCGGACGGCACGGTCGCCCGCCGGGAGGACGGGAAGGTCCTCAAGGGCGACCACTACCGCGCCCCGGACGTCGCGGCGGTGCTCCGCCACCAGGGCTGGACGCCCTCGGCGGCGTAGGAACCGCTCCGCGACGACCTCAAGGAGTTTCCGGACCGTCGGGCGCGAAGCCGTACCGTCCCAGCAGCCGGACGAAGCAGGCCGCGGTCACCACTCGCACCTGGGCCAGCCCGGACGCGGTGCGCTCGAAACACACCACCTGCTCGTGCCCGCCGGGCCCGATCGGCTGCACCAGGCGGCCGTGCTGACGTAGCTGCGCGACCAGCGGCGCGGGCACCTCCGGGAACGCGGCCGACACAAGGACCGCGTCGTACGGGGCCCGGTCCGGCACACCACCGCTGCCGTCGCCGATACGCAGCTCCACATTCCGTGTGCCCTGCCGTGAGAGATTCGCGCGCGCCTGCCGGGCGATGTCCGGCCGCATCTCGATGCTGACCACGTCGGCGGCCAGCCGGGCCAGCAGCGCGGTCTGGAAGCCGAGGCCGGTACCGACCTCCAGGACGTGCTCGCTCCCGCCCAGTGCGAGGCTCTCGATCATCCCGGCGGACAGCGAGGGCTGTGTGGTGACCTGTCCCTCCCCGATCGCAACGGGCACGTCCCGGTAGGCGGCGGCCACCTGTCCGGCCGGGACGAATCCCGCCCGGGGCGTCGTCCGCACCGCCTCAAGCAGCCGCTCGTCCCTGATCCCTGCGGCTCTGAGGGGCCGCAGGAGATCGTCGGGCTCCCTGGGTACGGGGTTCACGGGAGGGTCACCACACCACCAGGCTAGGGGGTGTCAGGACCTGTTCGGCCATGCGAAGACAGCGCAGGTGGCCGTCCCGTGCGCATACAGCCTGCCAGCCTGCCGCCGGCCGCTCCGACGAGCCGGGTCTCCGCGGTCGCCATGGTGCGGCCGACATGGATGGCGCTGCCCTCACAGCGCAGCGTCGGGGTTGCGAACACCGGCCTGACCATGTTCACGCCGAGCTGCATGGTGTACGCGCGGCCGGCCGGCAGGCAGGCAGGGCGGTCAGGGTCACCGCCGCCTCCGGCAGCACCGGCGCCGATCGGGAGCGGGGCCGGGTACGGGGACCGACCGTGGCGGGCCCACTCCGGCAACCGCCTACCCTTGAGCCATGACCAGCAGCAGCGACCGGAGCCCGGCAGTGGAAGCTCAAGGAAATCTCACCTACGAGGTTCGCACCTACGGGTGCCAGATGAACGTCCACGACTCCGAGCGATTGGCCGGACTGCTCGAAGAGGCCGGGTACGTGCGCGCGCCCGAGGGCTCGGACGGCGACGCGGACGTCGTCGTCTTCAACACCTGCGCCGTGCGCGAGAACGCCGACAACCGCCTCTACGGCAACCTCGGCCGGCTCGCGCCCAAGAAGGCCGGGCGCCCAGGCATGCAGATCGCCGTCGGCGGGTGTCTCGCCCAGAAGGACCGCGACACCATCGTGAAGAAGGCGCCCTGGGTGGACGTCGTCTTCGGCACGCACAACATCGGCAAGCTTCCCGTCCTGCTCGAGCGCGCCCGTGTGCAGCAGGAGGCGCAGGTCGAGATCGCCGAGTCGCTGGAGGCGTTCCCCTCCACCCTGCCGACGCGGCGCGAGAGCGCGTACGCCGCCTGGGTGTCGATCTCCGTCGGCTGCAACAACACCTGCACCTTCTGCATCGTCCCCGCCCTGCGCGGCAAGGAGAAGGACCGCCGCCCCGGCGACATCCTCGCCGAGGTCGAGGCCCTGGTCGCCGAGGGTGTCTCCGAGATCACCCTGCTGGGGCAGAACGTCAACGCCTACGGCTCCGACATCGGCGACCGCGAGGCCTTCAGCAAGCTCCTGCGCGCCTGCGGGAACATCGAGGGCCTGGAGCGGGTCCGCTTCACGTCCCCGCACCCGCGTGACTTCACCGACGACGTCATCGCGGCCATGGCCGAGACGCCGAACGTGATGCCGCAGCTGCACATGCCGCTCCAGTCCGGCTCGGACACGGTCCTGAAGGCGATGCGACGCTCGTACCGCCAGGAGCGCTACCTCGGGATCATCGAGAAGGTGCGGGCCGCCATCCCGCACGCCGCGATCACCACCGACATCATCGTCGGCTTCCCGGGCGAGACCGAGGAGGACTTCGAGCAGACGCTGCACGTGGTCCGCGAGGCGCGGTTCGCCCAGGCGTTCACCTTCCAGTACTCCAAGCGCCCCGGGACCCCGGCGGCCACCATGGAGAACCAGATCCCCAAGGAGGTCGTGCAGGGGCGCTACGAGCGTCTCGTCGCCCTTCAGGAGGAGATCTCCTGGGAGGAGAACAAGAAGCAGGTCGGCCGGACCCTGGAGCTGATGGTCGCAGAGGGCGAGGGCCGCAAGGACGGCGCCACGCACCGCCTCTCCGGCCGCGCCCCCGACAACCGCCTGGTCCACTTCACCAAGCCGGAGGAGGAGGTCCGCCCCGGCGACGTGGTGACGGTCGAGATCACGTACGCCGCCCCGCACCACCTGCTCGCGGAGGGCCCTGTCCTCGGCGTGCGCCGGACGCACGCGGGCGACGCCTGGGCGAAGCGGAACGCGGCGGAGACCGCCAAGCCGGCCGGCGTCATGCTCGGGCTGCCGAAGATCGGGGTTCCGGAGGCGCTGCCCATGGCCACGGCGGGGGCGTGCGGCTGCGACTGACCGTCAGCGGCATGCGGTCTCAGCGCGAGTCCCCGGCGATCAACGGAGGCAGCGCGGACCAGATCCCGGACCGGCTTCGGCATGCATGCCTGCCGGTCGTGGACGACCCGCCCACGTGCCAAGGCCGCGCGCACACCCAGGCCCCCCGCGTGCCAAGGCCGCGCACGCCAGGCCGCGCGGATGTCAAGGCCGCGCGGACTTGCCGGTCGCGGACCGGCGCATGCCCGTGCCGCGCTCGTGCCGGCTTGCCGATCGATTGCAGCGGGGGCATACGGACTCGGCGTGCCCGGGAGTGACGTGCCCCCGTCCGCCGGGGGTTACGCTGCGGATCATGCTTGTCGCCGCCGCCGTCTGCCCCTGTCCGCCGCTGCTCGTGCCCGAGGTCGCCGCGGGTGCCGCGGCCGAGCTGGACGGCGTCCGCGCCGCGTGCAGGGACGCACTGGGCGTGCTCGCCGCTGCGCGCCCCGACCGGCTGGTGGTCGTCGGCCCCGCCCAGGAGAGCGGGTGCGGGCCGCATCCGCAGGGCACGCGGGGGTCGTTCCGCGGCTTCGGCGTGGACGTCGACGTACGGCTGGGCGCCGAAGGGACGGGTCCAGGGGCGCCGGAGCGGGAGCTCCCGCTCTCGCTCGCCGCCGCCGCGTGGCTGCTGGAGCGCCTGGGCTGGGCGGACGCTCCCGTCGAAGGGCTCGGCGTGCCCGAACTCCTGGCCCCCGAGCGGTGCGTCGAGACGGGGGCGGGACTGGCCGGGCAGGACGAGCGGGTGGCGTTGCTGGTCATGGGCGATGGGAGCGCATGCCGTACGGTCAAGGCGCCGGGCTATCTGGACGAGCGCGCCGCCGGCTTCGACGCCGCCGTGGCACGTGCGCTCGGCGCGGCGGACGTGGCTGCCCTGAAGTCCCTGGACGTCGACCTGGCCCACGAGCTGAAAGCCACCGGCCGGGCTGCCTGGCAGGTCCTCGCGGGCGCGGCCAAGGGCGCCGACCTCGTCGGCGCGTTGCTGTACGACGGCGCGCCGTACGGGGTGGGATATCTGGTGGCGATCTGGTCGTAGCGCCAGGCACGGCTCATGCCGCCCCGCTCATGTCGTCGGCGCGCGGTCATGGACACGGCAGACGGCCGGGAGGCCCTTTGCCTCACGGCCGTCCGCCGATGTGTCATGCCGTGTCAGGACGCCGGGGGCGGTGCTCCCGGCGGCGTCTGCCCACCACCGGCCGTGGGGCCGGTGCCCCGGTGCGCGAGGCGCTCCACCGCGTGCTTCGCCTTGCCCGTGCCCGTGTCGATCTTGCCGCTGTACTTGCCCTTGGTCCTCTCGTCGATCATCTTCGCGGCCTTGTCGAGACCGCGGTCGACCTTGTCCTCGTGCTGTTGCGCGAAGCTCGAGACCTTGGCCATCAGGTTGTCCACGAGACCCATGGTCCACCTTCCCTGCGAAGCGCGGTTACGTGCGGGCGCCCTCCTCGGCCTCGGTCTCCGCGGCCTGTGCGGCGGACTGCTGCCGGGGAATCCCGACGCCGTCGTCACCGGCCGGAGCGGCCTCCTCCGCCGCCGTCTTCGACCCGGTCTCGGCCCCGGCCGCTCCCTTGTCCTCGTCCGTCGCCTCGGTCTCGGTGCCGGCCGTCGTCTGCGCAGCCTCCGCCACGGCGGACCGCGCCTCCTCCGTCGTCCTCGACCGCCGGAAAAGCCGTGCAAAAACGCCCATATCAACTCCATACGTTACTCGTGCGGGCGAAATACCGCGTTACCCGGTGCGCCCGTTTGCATGGCCCGGCCAGTCCGCTCTCGAACCGGTGACCGGAATCTCGCAACAGGCAACGACCCGCCATTCGGGGCGTCACATCGCTCGTTCGAGGTGCCCTCCGCAGGTTTGCGAGACTGTTGCGGTGAGTAGCGCAGCCCCCGCACCGCGGGTCATCGCCGTCGTCGGACCGACCGCGGCCGGAAAGTCCGATCTGGGCGTATTCCTTGCCCAGCGTCTCGGCGGGGAGGTCGTCAACGCCGACTCCATGCAGCTGTACCGGGGGATGGACATCGGCACCGCCAAGCTGACCCCCGAGGAGCGCGGTGGCATTCCGCACCACCTGCTGGACATCTGGGACGTCACGGTGACGGCGTCCGTGGCCGAGTACCAGCGCCTTGCCCGCGCCCGGATCGACGCCCTGCTCGCCGAGGGCCGCTGGCCGATCCTGGTGGGCGGCTCCGGCCTGTATGTGCGCGGCGCGGTCGACAACCTCGAGTTCCCCGGAACCGACCCGGAGGTGCGCGCCCGGCTCGAGGGCGAACTCATCCTGCGCGGCCCGGGAGCGCTGCACGCGCGCCTGGCCGCCGCCGACCCGGGGGCCGCGCAGGCGATCCTGCCCAGCAACGGCCGCCGCATCGTCCGGGCCCTGGAGGTCATCGAGATCACCGGCAAGCCCTTCACCGCCAACCTCCCGGGCCATGACTCGGTCTACGACACCGTCCAGATCGGCGTGGACGTGGTGCGACCCGAACTCGACGAGCGCATCGCGCGCCGGGTGGACCGGATGTGGGAGGCGGGCCTCGTGGACGAAGTGCGCGCGCTGGAGGCGCAGGGACTGCGGGAGGGGCTCACGGCGTCGCGTGCGCTCGGGTACCAGCAGGTGCTCACGGCGCTTTCGGGGGAGTGCACGCTGGAAGAGGCGCACTCGGAGACCGTGCGCGCCACCAAACGCTTCGCGCGCCGTCAGGATTCATGGTTCCGCCGTGACCCGCGGGTGCACTGGCTGAGCGGCGCCGCGACGGACCTGCGGGAACTTCCGCAGCGTGCGCTGGCGTTGGTCGAACGACCGGTTACAGCCTGATCACGTGATGGCATCGGGACGTCTTGGCCGTCATCCGGGCCTCCGGCGGCATGCCATCATCGAGCTTCGATCGACCAAGTGGAGTCCGAGTTGGGAGGGCGCGTGGCGATGGAGGCCGGCCCTCGCGACACCGCACAGAGCGCGGAGCATGACACCGAGGAGACCGGGGACCAGCGGCTCAGTTCCGACGGTCCCGATGATGAGCCCCCGGGTGGCGTGACCGACGACGGGCCGGGCGCGGACGAACTGTCCACCGGGCCCGAGGTCGAGGTCGAGCTGCGCCCGCAGCGCCGGCTGCGGATCTGGCAGCTCGCCCCCATCGTGGGGCTGGCGGCGATGGGCTCCTTGATGTTCGCCTTCCCGCTGGCCTTCGAGTTCGGTGACGGCGGCGCAGTGGTCGCCATGCTCGGTCTGCTGATCTTCTCCTGCGCGGCCGGCTGGGGCATGATGGCCGCGCGCCGGGTCGGGTACACGTGGCCGGGCCTGCCGCAGCGCGGCTCCGGGCGGCGCCCGGACTGGCGGGTCATCCTCACCTACGTCGTGCTGGTCGCCGCGGTGGTCGTGCTGGCCGTGTGGCGCGTGGCCCGGCTGCGCTGAGCCACGGGAGCCACGGCGAGCGGGGACCGCAGCACCCGGCCACGCCCCCGCCGTCCGCCCCCGGCAGCCGTCCCGAGTGTCGTAGCCACCCCGTACGATCGAGGAATGAGCACGCGGATCGCCTTCCTCAAGGGGCACGGCACCGAGAACGACTTCGTGATCGTCCCGGACCCCGAGAACGTCATCGACCTGCCCCCGGCCGCCGTCGCGGCCCTGTGCGACCGCCGTGCGGGCGTCGGCGGCGACGGTCTGCTGCACGTCGTGCGCTCCGCCGCGCACCCCGAGGCGCAGGAGATGGCCGCGGAGGCGGAGTGGTTCATGGACTACCGCAACGCGGACGGCTCGATCGCGGAGATGTGCGGCAACGGCGTGCGGGTGTTCGCGCGCTACCTCCAGCGCGCGGGGCACGCGGTCGAGGGGGATCTCGCGGTCGCCACGCGTGGGGGCGTGAAGACCGTGCACATCGCCAAGAACGGCGACATCACGGTCGGCATGGGCAAGGCCCTCCTCCCCGAGGGGGAGGTCACGGTGAGCGTCGGCGAGCGCAGCTGGCCCGCGCGCAACGTGAACATGGGCAACCCGCACGCGGTCGCCTTCGTCGACGACCTCGAGCACGCGGGCAACCTGTACACCCCGCCCCCGTTCACCCCGGCCGCCGTGTACCCGGACGGGGTGAACGTCGAGTTCGTGGTCGACCGCGCTCCCCGGCACGTCGCGATGCGCGTCCACGAGCGGGGTTCCGGTGAGACCCGCTCGTGCGGCACGGGCGCGTGCGCGGTGGCCGTCGCCACGGCCCGCCGTGACGGCGCCGATCCGGCGGTCTCGGGCACCCCGGTGACGTACACCGTGGAGGTGCCCGGCGGCACGCTGGTGATCACCGAGCACCCGGACGGCGGGATCGAGATGACCGGCCCGGCCGTGATCGTCGCCGAGGGCGTAATCGACACCGACTGGCTGCGGGCCGCGGCCCGCTGACCCGGTCAGCGCGCCAAACAGCCCCGCTCAGACCCTCCTTGGGGGCGAACGGCCAGCGCGCCGAAGCACGGGGTAGCACGCGGACCATGACGCTCCGCACTGCCGCCTGGCCGGAAAGTGCCCTCGGTCGCACCGCCGCGCGGCTCCGGATCGCAGCCCGGAACCTGCGGGCCGTTCCGATCCGCAGCCCTGGGCGGTCGGGTGTGTTCGAATCGACGGTGAGGGCCATGACCCATGGCTGAAAGTCGCAAACATCCGGATCGTCGCTCGAATGGGTGATCCGTTTCACGCTCGGCGAGAGCCGGTCGGGCGGGCGTGATGGGCTCGATAGCATCAAGCACCGGTCCGGACCGGGGGACCCTCGCCATACCCTGCGCGCGTATGGCAAGGGCACTCCGTCCGCCGGTCCACGAGCCGGAGGTGTCCCATGAGTGCGGAGGCCACGAACCCTGCCACCCCCGTCCCCGCCACGCCGGAGGCGCCCCGCAGGAAGAGCCGCCCCCGGATCGACCTGCGCCGCCTGGGGTGGGCCGCCCTGCTCGGCCCCTCCGCCCGCGACCGGCTGCCGGACGCCATCGGCCACGTCGCCGAGGCGCACCGCGCCCACCACCCCGACGCCGACCTCGAACCCCTGCGCCGCGCCTATCTGTTGGCCGAGTCCTCGCATCGCGGCCAGATGCGCAAGAGCGGCGAGCCGTACATCACGCACCCCCTCGCCGTGACCCTGATCCTCGCTGAACTCGGGGCCGAGACCACCACCTTGACCGCCTCCCTGCTCCACGACACCGTCGAGGACACGGATGTGACCCTCGAGCAAGTACGCGAGCAGTTCGGGGAAGAGGTGCGCTACCTCGTCGACGGCGTCACCAAGCTGGAGAAGGTCGACTACGGCGCGGCCGCCGAGCCCGAGACCTTCCGCAAGATGCTCGTCGCCACCGGCAACGACGTCCGCGTGATGTCGATCAAACTCGCCGACCGCCTGCACAACATGCGCACCCTAGGCGTGATGCGCCCGGAAAAACAGGTGCGCATCGCCAAGGTCACCCGGGACGTGCTCATCCCCCTCGCCGAACGCCTCGGCGTCCAGGCACTCAAGACGGAACTGGAGGACCTCGTCTTCGCGATCCTGCACCCCGAGGAGTACGAGCACACCAGGGAGCTGATCGTCGAGAACGCGGCGCACGGGGACGACCCGCTCGCCGACATGGCCGAACAGGTGCGCACGGTCCTGCGCGAGGCGGACATCCAGGCCGAAGTCCTCATCAGACCACGGCACTTCGTCTCCGTGCACCGCATCTCCCGCAAGAGAGGCCGGCTGCGTGGCGCCGACTTCGGCAGGCTCCTGGTCCTGGTGAACGAGGACGCCGACTGCTACGGGGTCCTCGGCGAGCTGCACACCTGCATGACCCCTGTGGTCTCGGAGTTCAAGGACTTCATCGCCGTCCCCAAGTTCAATCTGTACCAGTCGCTGCACACCGCGATCGCGCGTGAGGACGGCGAGATCGCCGAAGTCCTCATCCGCACCCACCAGATGCACAAGGTCGCCGAGGCGGGCGTGATCGCGCTCGGCAATCCCTACGCTCCCGCATCCGACGACCCCTCCGACGGCGAGCGCGCCGACCCCACCCGCCCCGGCTGGCTCTCGCGGCTCCTGACGTGGCAGAAGGCCGCCCCGGACACCGACACCTTCTGGTCCACGCTGCGCGAGGACCTCGCCCAGGATCGGGAGATCACCGTCTTCCGCCCCGACGGGGGCGCACTGGGCCTCCCGGAGGGCGCGAGTTGTGTGGACGCCGCCTATGCGCAGTACGGGGAGGACGCGCACGCCTGCATCGGTGCCCGGGTCAACGGGCGGCTCGCGACGCTGAGCACCGTCCTCAAGGACGGCGACACCGTGCAGCTCCTCATGGGCCAGGACCCGGCCTCCGAGCCTTCCAGGGAGTGGCTGGAACACGCGCGCACGCCTGCCGCGCGGATCGCCATCCAACGTCGGCTGGCGGCGCATCCCACGCCGGGGGACCCGTCCGGCGGCGCGTCCGCATCGGGCGCCGCGCGGCACGACGCCGAGGCCACACAGGACAGCGCCGGCGCGCGAACAGCCGCACCCGACACCGCCGCACGCCCGCCCGCGGATCCCGCACGCCCCTCAGCGGACGACGCGCCCGGCGCACGCGCCGCCCATGCGCGCGTCGCCAACGCGGTCGTCGACCTGCCCGGCGCCTCCGTACGCCTCGCCGGCTGCTGTACACCCGTGCCGCCCGACGAGGTCACCGGCTTCGCCGTACGCGGCGGCGCGGTGACCGTGCACCGCGTGGAATGCGCCGGAGTGGCGCGCATGAAGAGCGCCGGGCGTGCGGAGATCGGCGTGCGCTGGGGTGACACCACCGACTGCCGGGTCACCCTCGTCGTCGAGTCCTTCGGCCGCCCCCACCTCCTCGCGGACCTCACCGAGGCCATCGCCGTGGAGGGTGTGGCGATCGTCTCCGCCACCGTCGAGCCGCCCAGCCAGCAGCGCGTGCGCCACACGTACACGCTGCAACTCCCGGACGCGGCACACCTGCCGGCCCTCATGCGCGCGATGCGGAACGTGCCCGGGGTGTACGACGTCAGCCGGGCCCAGCACGCCGCGGCGGCCGCCCGCTAGTGCTGTGGCCGGAAAGGTTTGCCGAACCTTTCCGTTCGCAGCACTAGCAGCGGCACGGCCCTCTCGGAGGGCGGCGGCGGGGTGCGGGGGGCCGGAGTTGGACCCGTTCGGGTGGGCCCCGGCGCGCGCCGTCACCGCGCGATGCACGCGCGCTGGTAGCCGTGGTCCATGCCGCACACCCTCCGTTCCGCGATGCCCCGTGCCCGGCGTGCCCGGGCGGCCCTGCTCGCCTGCGTCGTCTCCGGCTGTCTGATCGCCGCGAGCGCCCCCTCGCCCGCCCAGCCGCGGGGCATCGGCGACCCGCTCTACCCGACGCTCGGCAATCCCGGCTACGACGTCCTGTCGTACGACCTCTCCTTCACCTATCCCGGCAGCAACAGCGAGCCGCTCGCCGCCGTCACCAGGATCCGTGCGCGCGCCACCCAGCGCCTGGAGAGCGTCAACCTCGACTTTGCGCACGGCACGGTCGCATCCATCGACGTCAACGGCGCGCCCGCGGACTTCACCGGCGCGGGGGAGGACTTGGTGATCAAGCCGGTAGCCCCGCTCCCCAAGGGCGGCGTGCTGACCGTCACCGTCCGGCACACCAGTGACCCGGTGTCCCGGAAGGGCAGGGAGGGCGGCTGGGTGCGGACCGACGACGGGCTGGTGATGGCCAACCAGGCCGACGCCGCCCACCATGTATTCCCCTGCAACGACCACCCTTCCGACAAGGCGCTCTTCACCTTCCATGTGACGGCGCCGGACGGCTACACCGCCGTGGCGAACGGACTGCCGGCGGGCACCCGGCACACCGGCGGCGCCACGACCTGGAGCTACCGCACCCTGCACCCCATGGCCACCGAACTCACCCAGGTCTCCATCGGCCGCTCCCTCGTGCTGCACCGCCCGGGTCCGCATGGACTGCCCGTCCGCGACGTCGTCCCCGCCAAGGACGCGGCGGAGCTCGAACCGTGGCTGGAGAGGACCCCCGGCCAGATCGCCTGGATGGAGAAGAAGGTCGGCCCGTATCCCTTCGAGACCTACGGGCTGCTGATCGCGCAGGCGCAGACCGGCTTCGAACTCGAGACGCAGACGCTCTCCCTCTTCGAGAAAGGCGTGTTCGGCGGCGCATTCCCCCCGTGGTACATCGAGTCGATCATGGTCCATGAGCTGTCCCACCAGTGGTTCGGGGACAGCGTCAGCCCGCGCACCTGGTCCGACGTGTGGCTCAACGAGGGGCACGCGACCTGGTACGAGGCCCTGTACGCGGAGGAGACCGCGCACCGCCCGCTTCAGGAGCGCATGAAGGCGGCGTACGGCCTCTCCGACCGCTGGCGCGCCGTAGGCGGCCCGCCCGCCGCCCCAGAGCCGCCGCGCCAGGGCCAGAAGATCAGCATCTTCCGGCCGAACGTCTACGACGGCGCCGCGCTCGTGCTGTACGCGCTGCGCCAGGAGATCGGGCAGCCCGCCTTCGAGCGGCTGGAGCGTGCCTGGGCCTCGCTGCACCGGGACGGCACGTCGACCACGGCCGACTTCGAGAAGCTGGCGGCCGACGAGGCGGGGCGGGATCTGAGCGCCTTCTTCCGGGGCTGGCTGTACGGCGAGAAGACCCCCCCGATGCCGGGCCATCCGGACTGGCACAGCGACCGAGCCTGAGCACCGGCCACGGACGAGAACTCGGATGACGAGACGGGCCGTGCCGTGCGACCATCATCAGGTCGGCGGCGAGGCCCAGCCCGGGCCACGGGAATCTCCCGGGCGGCCCGAGCGTTGTGACCTGTGACGAGTGGTGTGGCCGAAGCGGCCCCTGCCGTCGCCGCAGACGGAAATCCCCCAACGACGTAAGGACCAAATGACCTCCTCTTCTTCCCCTTCCCAGGACACCAAGCGCTTTGCGCACGCCTACCCCGAGGGTCTTCGGGCCGATGCCCTGATGGAAGAGGACGTCGCCTGGAGCCACGAGATCGACGGAGAGCGGGACGGCGATCAGTTCGACCGCTTCGACCGCGCGGCCCTGCGACGCGTCGCAGGCCTGTCCACCGAGCTCGAGGACGTCACCGAGGTCGAGTACCGCCAGCTGCGCCTGGAGCGCGTCGTACTCGTCGGGGTGTGGACCTCGGGGACCGCGCAGGACGCGGAGAACTCGCTCGCCGAGCTCGCCGCCCTCGCGGAGACCGCGGGGGCACTCGTGCTCGACGGCGTCATCCAGCGCCGTGACAAGCCCGACCCGGCCACCTACATCGGCTCCGGCAAGGCCGAGGAGCTGCGGGACGTCGTCCTCGAGACGGGCGCGGACACCGTCATCTGCGACGGCGAGCTGAGCCCCGGCCAGCTGATCCACCTCGAGGACGTCGTCAAGGTCAAGGTCATCGACCGTACGGCCCTGATCCTGGACATCTTCGCCCAGCACGCCAAGTCCCGAGAGGGCAAGGCGCAGGTCGCCCTCGCCCAGATGCAGTACATGCTGCCGAGGCTGCGCGGCTGGGGTCAGTCGCTGTCCCGGCAGATGGGCGGCGGCAGCGGCGGTCTGGCGACCCGTGGTCCCGGTGAGACCAAGATCGAGACGGACCGGCGGCGGATCCGCGAGAAGATGGCGAAGATGCGCCGGGAGATCGCGGACATGAAGACCGGCCGCGAGATCAAGCGCCAGGAGCGCAGGCGCCACAAGGTGCCCTCGGTCGCCATCGCGGGTTACACCAACGCCGGAAAGTCCTCGCTGCTCAACCGCCTCACGGGCGCGGGCGTCCTGGTCGAGAACGCGCTGTTCGCGACCCTGGACCCGACCGTGCGCCGGGCCGAGACCCCGAGCGGCCGGCTGTACACCCTGTCCGACACGGTCGGCTTCGTCCGGCACCTGCCGCACGACCTGGTCGAGGCGTTCCGCTCCACCATGGAGGAGGTCGGCGACTCCGATCTCATCCTGCACGTGGTGGACGGCTCGCACCCGGACCCGGAGGAGCAGCTGACCACCGTGCGTGAGGTGGTCAGGGAGGTCGGCGCCACGGACGTACCCGAGATCGTGGTGATCAACAAGGCGGACGCGGCCGACCCCCTGGTGCTCCAGCGGCTGCTGCGGGTCGAGAAGCGTGCCATCGCGGTCTCGGCGCGTACCGGCCGCGGTATCGAGGAGCTGCGCGCGCTCATCGACGTCGAGCTGCCCAGGCCGGCGGTCGAGATCGAGGCGCTCGTGCCCTACACGCGGGGCCGCCTGGTGGCGCGCGCCCACTCCGAGGGCGAGGTGATCTCCGAGGAGCACACCCCGGAGGGCACCCTTCTCAAGCTGCGGGTGCACGAGGAACTGGCGGCGGAGCTGGCGCCGTACGTTCCGGCCTCCGCGCTCTGACCTCTGCCCCACACAGCCATGAGGCCCGCTCCCCTCGGGGAGCGGGCCTTCGTGCGCCCTGCCGCTACGGCCGGTCGTCAGCCGTAGTGCAGGCCCTGCTCCCTCCCTGGTGCCGTCCGTCCGTTCACGCCCGGGCGTGAGTCGTTACGCTGTTGCGACTCATAACGTTCGTCACTGATCCGCGAACTTCCCGCTGACCGAGCCGTACACGCCCTCTGCCACTTTGCCCAGCCGTGGTCCGGCCAGCCAGCCCGCGGTCACCGGACCGATCGAGGTGTTGGAGACCAGCGCGGCGTTCCCGTTCCCGTCCGTCTCTACCCAGCCACCGCCGGACGCACCGCCCGTCATGGTGCAGCCGATGCGGTACATCGTCGGATCCGTCCGCTGGAGCGAGAGCCGGCCCGGCTTGTCCTGGCACTGGTAGAGCCTCTGGCCGTCGTACGGCGCCGCGGCCGGGTAGCCGCTCGCCGTGATGCTGTCCACCTTCGGCATGGCCGGCGCGTCGAAGTTCACCGGGAGCGCCGAACCGACCGTCTCCTCCAGCGACTTGCCGCCGCTGCCCTTCTCCGGCGTCACATGGATGACGGCGAAGTCGTAGGAGGCGCCCTGTCCGCCGGTCTCGTCGCCCTGCTCGATCCACTGGTCCGAGGTCTGCGCCCAGTCACCCCACCAGACGCCGTACGGGGCGACCTCCTGCCGCGGGGTCTCCCTCAGCTCGGCCGCCGTCCGCCCGGAGTTGTTGTACGCCGGCACGAACGCGATGTTGCGGTACCAGCCGCCCTTCTTACCGGCGTGCACACAGTGGCCCGCCGTCCACACGAGGTTGGACCTGCCGGGGTGTGCCGGGTCCTTCACCACGGTCGCCGAGCAGACCATCGTGCCTTTGGGGGAGTCGAAGAACACCTTGCCGGCCGTGGGCGCATGGTCGTGGTACGCGGTCGGCACGGCCTGCGCCCTCACCGGCGCGGGGGTCGGGTCGGTGACGCCCTGGTCGCCGGAGAGGTCGTTGCCGTCGACGACCTTGCCTGGGTCATCGGCCTTGCGCATCCGGTCCGGGTTCCACAGGCCCTTGATCATCGGGTTGATGAAGTCGTCGGCCTCGCGCAGCCAGTCGTCCTTGTCCCAGTTCTTCCAGGCGCCGTTCTTCCACTTGTCGATGTCGATCCCGTGCTCCTTGAGCTTCTGCTTGATGTCGTCCGGGATCTTTATCTTTCCGTCGCCGCCGTCCACGGAGGACGCGGACGCACCCGCCCCGCCGCTCGCCCTGGACGTGTCGCCCGAGTCGCACGCGGTTGCGGTGAGCGCCAGGGCCGTGGCGAGGCCGACCGCCGCCAGCACCGGCGAGGTTGTGCCACGCACACTCCTTTCCCGGCGGACGGCGAAGAGCGGGCGTATGCGTCCCATGGTCTGAACTCCCCCTGCGGCAAGCCGGTTTTGAACGGCCCCCACACTATGTGCTCGCTGTGGAGGCCTTCCCATGGAACGGCAACGGTTCGGCCACAGCCCTCTGACCTGGCCATCATCCCGATGGCGTAGTCCAGGGCCGGGCGCAGCGCCCAGTGGGCGTGTGCGGCACCCGCGGCCCTGCGCATCAGGAGAAGGACGAGAAGGACGCCGGAACGTCGTCCTGCGTCGCGACCGCTCGGCGGGTGGTCCGTCCGTGCCTGCCCGGCGGGTGTGCGCGACCAACGGGCGTTCACCGCTTCGCGCATCGGCGGCGTCCGCACCCCCAGGAGAGGCTCGACTCTGCCGGGAGCGGGTGCCGCGGGGCATCGCGGCGGAACAGGGCCGCGACCCGCCCGGGTGAAGCGTTCGGCCGGGTGGCAGAGTGAGACCTCTCAGCCGACATCCTCGGGGACGGTCTCCTACATGCGCCTGCTGCTCATCCGTCATGGCCAGACTCCCTCCAACCTCAAGCACCTCCTGGACACCGCCGAGCCAGGGCCCGGGCTGACTCCGCTGGGGGAGCAGCAGGCCGCCGCTCTGCCGACGGCGCTGGCCGCGGAGAACATCGACGCGCTCTACGCGTCAACCCTGGTGCGTAGCCAGCTCACCGCTGCGCCGCTGGCCGCAGCGACCGGGTTGGAGGTCCATGTACGCCGTGGGCTTCGGGAGCTCTCCGCGGGTGACCTGGAGATGCGAGGCGACGATCAGGCCGTCGACACGTACCTCACCACCGCTTTCGCCTGGTCGGCAGGCGATCTTCGACGCCGGATGCCAGGCGGTGAGGACGGAACCGAAGCACTGGGGCGTTTCGACGCCGTCGTCGCGGAAGCCGCCGGCACGGGAGCGGGGACGGTTGCCATGGTCAGCCACGGCGCCGTGATCCGTATGTGGACTGCGGCCCGGGCGGAAAACATAGACGTCGGCTTCGCGTCCGCTCACCAACTGCAAAACACCGGTGTCGTCATACTCTCGGGCGCTCCGGGCGGAACCTGGCGAGTGCTCGCATGGGAGGGGCGCTCGCTGGGTCCCGAGGACCGCGCCCCCGGGACGAGCGGGCCCGCGGGGGAGCCGTCCGTCCGGCAGAGCCCTCCCGGGGGTACGGCCTGACATCTGCCCCGGGCGGGCGCCTCGGCGTCCGCGTCGGGGAGTACAGGTAAGGATCTTCCGACCACCCGCTTCCAGGGCCCGTTCACGTCGTTGATACGTACGGGGCGACCTGCCGTCCGCGCCGCACCCTCGCCCCGTCCCCTCTGAACAGTGGAGGAACTGACGTCGTGACCGTGATGGAGACTGCGGTGGAGCCCGTGGAGGGCGACTCGGAGGGGAGCACGGGAGCGGAGGGCCGGCACCCGGAGTGTGCAGGGGCTCCCGGCCCCCTGGGAGCGCGCTCGGCTCACGAGGGCATTCTGCGCCGGCAGTCGGCGCGTGAGTCCGGGGCGCGCACCTACGCGCGCGCTCTCCCGATCGTGCCCGTGCGCGCACGAGGGCTCACCATCGAGGGCGCCGACGGGCGCCGCTACCTCGACTGTCTCTCGGGCGCGGGCACCCTGGCCCTCGGGCACAACCACCCCGTCGTCCTGGAGGCGATCCGCAAAGTCCTCGACTCCGGGGCGCCGCTGCACGTGCTGGATCTGGCCACACCCGTCAAGGACGCCTTCACCACCGAGCTGTTCCGCACGCTGCCGCCCGCCTTCGCCGACCACGCGCGCGTGCAGTTCTGCGGTCCGGCCGGGACGGACGCCGTGGAGGCCGCGCTCAGACTGGTGCGCATCGCGACCGGGCGCAGGGGGATCCTCGCCTTCACCGGGGCGTACCACGGCATGACCGCGGGAGCGCTGGAGGCGTCCGGAGGCGCGACCGACGTACGGGTGACGCGCCTGCCGTATCCGCACGACTACCGCTGCCCGTTCGGTGTCGGCGGCGAACGCGGCGCCGAACTCGGGGCCCGCTGGACCGAGTCCGTCCTCGACGACGCCAAGTCGGGCGTGCCGCTGCCCGCCGGGATGATCCTCGAACCCATCCAGGGCGAGGGCGGGGTGAATCCCGCGCCGGACGCCTGGATGCGCCGTATGCGGCAGATCACCGAGGCCCGGTCGATCCCGTTGATCGCGGACGAGGTGCAGACGGGCGTGGGGCGCACGGGGCGGTTCTGGGCGGTCGAGCACAGCGGGGTGATCCCCGATGTGATGGTTCTTTCCAAGGCGATCGGCGGCAGCCTGCCGCTCGCCGTCGTCGTCTACCGCGACGACCTCGATGTGTGGCAACCCGGGGCGCACGCCGGCACCTTCCGCGGCAACCAGCTCGCCATGGCCGCCGGCACGGCGACCCTCGCCTACGTCCGGGAGAACCGCCTCGCCGAACGCGCCGCCTCGCTCGGCACCCGCATGCTCGCCCAACTGCGCGCCCTGGCAGCCGAGTTCCCCTGCATCGGAGACGTACGCGGCCGGGGGCTGATGATCGGCGTCGAGCTGGTCGACCCCGAATCCGCACCCGAAACGGCACTGCCCGACACTCCCGGCGCCCCTTCCCTCAGCGCCCGTCCAGCGGGCGCCGGTTCCGCGGATGCCGGGCCCCGGTCCGCCGCCCCCCTGCTGGCCGCCGCCATCCAGCGGGAGTGCCTGCGGCGTGGCCTGATCGTCGAGCTGGGCGGGCGGCACGCGAGCGTGGTCAGGCTGCTCCCACCGCTGACCATCAGCGACGAGCAGACGACCGCGGTCCTGGACCGGCTCGCGGACGCGGTGGCGGCGGTGGCCCGCGGGCCGGTACGCGCCGTTCGCCCCTGAGCGCGCGCCGCCCCCCCCGGGACCGGCACCACAGCGGCTACGACTCCATGCCCATGCCCCCCGCCCCGCGGCCGGTCGCCGCACGGGCTCATAGATGACTGAGGAACACCCTTGAACGTCGCGCCCACTTCTGACGGCGGCCCGCCGCCTTCTGAGCCGGAGACCGGCCGCACCGAGACCGACGCGTCCGTACCGGGGCCCGACAGCATCCCCCGACAGAAGGCAGCGCTTCCGGAGGCCGACGCTTCACCCCCGGTCGCCGACCGTCCGGCTCCGAGGGCCGGGAAGCCGCGGGTGGTCACCGCCGACCCGCTGGAGCATCCCGACCCGCACACGGCGGCCCAGGCTGCGACCGTCGAGAACCTGCTGCGCTGCTGGGTACGCGAAAGAGACCTCGCCGCTCCCGCCGATGCCGTCCTGCGCATCCCGCTCCCCACCAGCGGTACGGCACTCCTCGTCCCGGTCCGCTACTGGTCCCCGACAGGCTGGCACCGCTTCGACCCACCGCGCCTGGCCGACGCACCCGGGTGGGCCCCACCCGCGGACGCGGTGACCGTGGCGGCACTGCTGGCCAGGGAGACGGCCGGAACCGCCAACTCCGCCGAACCCCCTCAAGCGCCGGGGTCCCCACGAGCCGTCGATACGGAGCACACGCAGGGCCCCGTGCCCAGCCACGTCGCCGACCTGGTGCGCCGCGTCGCCGAGTCCGCGCACCGCACCGCGACCTTCGTCGCGGACCGCCGTGAACACCCGGCCGGCACGGCCGACGTCTTCCTCTCCGCCGAACAGGCGCTGCTGCTCGGGCACCCCCTGCACCCCACGGCCAAGAGCCGCGAGGGCCTTTCCGACACCGAGACCCGGCTCTACTCGCCCGAACTGCGCGCTGCCTTCCCACTGCACTGGCTCGCGGTCGCACCCTCCCTGCTCGCCACCGACTCGGCCTGGACGGAACGCGGCCGGCCCGTCCCCGCGGCCCGGCTGACCGAACGCCTCGCCGGACCGGCCCTGCCCCTGGCCGACGGCTTCGCCGCACTACCGCTGCACCCCTGGCAGGCGCGTGAGATCCGGCACCGCCCGGAGGCCAGAGCCCTACTGGACTCCGGACTGCTCCGGGATCTGGGCCCACACGGTGCCCCCTGGCACCCCACCTCCTCCGTCCGTACCGTGTATCGCTCGGGCGCCCCCGCGATGCTCAAGCTGTCGCTGGGCCTGCGGATCACCAACTCCCGCCGCGAGAACCTCCGCAAGGAACTGCACCGAGGCGTCGAGGTACACCGTCTGCTCCGCAGCGGTCTCGGCAGGCAGTGGCAGTCGGCCCACCCCGGCTTCGACATCGTCCGCGACCCCGCCTGGCTCGCCGTCGACGACGCGGACGGCAACCCCGTGAGCGGACTGGACGTGATGATCCGCCACAATCCGTTCACCCCGGCGGACAACGCGTCCTGCATCGCCGGACTCGCCGCCCCCACGTGCGATGCCCGAATCGCCGGAGAGCAGCGCCCGGTGCCGGCCTCCCGGCTCGCGGAGATCATCACGCGCCTCGCCGGGCGTACCGGACGATCGCTCGGCGCCGTCGCCACCGAGTGGTTCCTGCGCTACCTCGCGCAAGTGGTGCGCCCGGTCCTCTGGCTGGACAGCGAGGCCGGCGTCGCTCTCGAAGCGCACCAGCAGAACACTGTGCTCCTGCTGGATACCGAGGGCTGGCCCGTGGGCGGTCGGTACCGGGACAACCAGGGCTACTACTTCCGCGAGTCCCGCCGCGCCGAACTCGACTCCCGGCTGCCCGGCATCGGCGAGCACAGCGACACCTTCGTCTCCGACGAGGTCGGCGACGAACGCTTCGCCTACTACCTCGGCATCAACAACGTGCTCGGCCTCATCGGTGCGTTCGGCTCGCAACGCCTCGTCGACGAGACCCTGTTGCTCGCCGCGTTCCGCCGCTTCCTCGCCGCGGCGGCCACCGGCCCCGGCCGGCTGCGCACCTCCCTGCCCGCCCGCCTGCTCGACTCACCCGTCCTGCGCTGCAAGGCCAACCTGCTGACCCGGCTGCACGGCCTCGACGAACTCGTCGGCCCGGTGGACACCCAGTCCGTCTATGTCACCATCGCCAACCCCCTTCATTCCTGAGGAACATGCCCCATCCCGTCTTCTGAGAGGAGCGTCGTCGTGTCTGCCACCGATGCCAGCACCGACGCCGGCACCGCCTCCGCGCCAAGAGGGCCCCACACCGGCGCGGGCCCCCTGTCCCGTGCCGAAGCCGCCTCCGTCCCGGATCCGGCCACCGGCTCGGAACCCGACAGCGAGGACACCCTTGATCTTCGGCTGCCCGACGGATTCCTGGCGCTGTGCGCACAGGAGGAGGCAAGGCGCAACGGGACGGCCGGCCCCTCACTGGTCAGGCCCCCGGCCGGAGCGGCCGCCACACCCACCACCCCGCCCGCCGCACCCACCGCGCCTTCCGCCCTCGCGCGGGACGACGGCCTCCTCGGTCACCTTGCCGACTGGGGCCCGACCACCACCCCCGCAGGCGTCTTCCATCTCGTCCCCGTCCGCCTGGGCCACGATCTCGCCCTCCTCGCCCGCTGGATGAACGACCCGACCGTCGCCCTGTTCTGGGACCTGGCGGGAGACGAGGTGGTGACCGAGCGGCACCTGCGCCCCCAACTCGACGGCGACGGACGCAGCGTCCCCTGCCTGGGCGTGCTGGACGGCACCCCGATGAGCTACTGGGAGATCTACCGCGCCGACCTCGACCCCCTGGCCCGCCACTATCCCGCCCGTCCCCAGGACACCGGAATCCACCTCCTCATCGGCGAGGTCTCCGCCCGAGGGCGCGGCCTCGGCTCCACTCTCCTGCGCGCCGTAGCCGATCTCGTCCTCGACCGGCGCCCCACCTGCGCCCGCGTCGTCGCCGAACCCGACCTTTGCAACACCCCCTCCATCGCCGCCTTCCTCAACGCCGGCTTCCGGCTCTCCGCCGAGGTCGACCTGCCCGGCAAACGGGCCGCCCTCATGGTCCGGGAGCGGACCCTGCGTCATCTGCTGTAGTGCCATCACTCTGCGTAACGTTGGTTGCTCCGTGTGAGTTCCGAGCCGAGGAATCTCTGTGCCGAATCCGC
The DNA here is from genome assembly GCF_040643755.1 of Streptomyces sp. NPDC047079. NCBI lineage: Bacteria > Bacillati > Actinomycetota > Actinomycetes > Kitasatosporales > Streptomycetaceae > Streptomyces > Streptomyces sp. NPDC047079. The sequence continues at coordinate 197,612 of NZ_JBEYUZ010000008.1, read as the reverse complement.
CCGCTCACCTCGTCCGGATCGGCCGGTGCTCCCGTCCCCGGTGTTCCACGGGACCGTCCCGACCCCCCGCACCACCCGTGAACGCCTCGTGCGCCTCGGCCGTGATCTCCCTGATGTCAGTGCCGAGCCGTAGGGTGGTCACGCTATGACGAAGCCCTCACTCCCCGAACTCCTGCACGCAGCCGTCACAGCCGTCGGCGGCACGGAGCGCCCCGGCCAGGTGACCATGGCCCAAGCCGTCGCGGAGGCCATCGAAGACGGCACCCATCTGCTGGTCCAGGCCGGCACCGGTACCGGCAAGTCGCTGGGCTATCTGGTGCCCGCGCTCGCGCACGGGGAGCCCGTCGTGGTGGCCACCGCCACCCTGGCGCTACAGCGTCAACTCGTCGAGCGGGACCTGCCGCGCACGGTGGAGGCACTGCATCCGCTGCTGCGCCGACGACCGGAGTTCGCGATGCTCAAGGGCCGGTCGAACTACGTGTGTCTGCACCGCCTGCACGAGGGCATGCCCCAGGACGAGGAGGACGGCCTCTTCGATCAGTTCGAGGCCGCCGCACCCAGCAGCAAGCTGGGCCAGGACCTGCTGCGGCTGCGCGACTGGTCCCAGGAGACGGAGAGCGGGGACCGGGACGACCTCACCCCGGGGGTCTCCGACCGCGCGTGGGCCCAGGTGTCGGTGTCGTCCCGGGAATGCCTGGGCGCCTCGAAGTGCGCCTACGGCGCCGAGTGCTTCGCCGAGCTCGCCCGTGAGCGCGCCAAGCTCGCGGAGGTGGTCGTCACCAACCACGCGCTGCTCGCGATCGACGCCATCGAGGGCGCGCCGGTCCTCCCGCAGCACGAGGTACTGATCGTCGACGAGGCCCACGAGCTGGTTTCCCGGGTGACGGGCGTCGCGACCGGCGAGCTCACCCCCGGCCAGGTCAACCGCGCGGTGCGCCGCGCCGCCAAGCTCGTGAACGAGAAGGCCGCCGATCAGCTCCAGACCGCTGCCGAGGGCTTCGAGCGGTTGATGGAGCTCGCCCTGCCGGGCCGTCTGGAGGAGATCCCGGAGGATCTCGGGTACGCCCTGATGGCGTTGCGTGACGCGGCCCGTACGGTGATCTCCGCGCTCGGGACCACCCGCGACAAGTCGGTCCAGGACGAGGACGCGGTCCGCAAGCAGGCGCTGGCCTCCGTGGAGGCCGTGCACGATGTGGCGGAGCGGATCACCAACGGCTCCGAGTGGGACGTCGTCTGGTACGAGCGACACGACCGCTTCGGCGCGTCCCTGCGGGTCGCCCCGATGAAAGTGTCGGGGCTGCTCAGAGAGAAGCTGTTCGCGGACCGCTCGGTGATCCTGGCTTCCGCCACGCTGAAACTGGGCGGCGACTTCAACGGTGTGGGGGCGTCCCTGGGCCTCGCCCCGGAGGGCACGGAGGGGGAGGACCTGCCGCGGTGGAAGGGCGTCGACGTCGGCTCCCCCTTCGACTATCCGAAGCAGGGCATCCTGTACGTCGCCAAGCATCTGTCGCGTCCAGCACGGGACGGCGACCGCGCGGACATGCTGGACGAGCTGACGGAACTGGTCCAGGCGGCCGGCGGCCGCACGCTGGGCCTTTTCTCGTCGATGCGGGCCGCGCAGCTCGCTGCCGAGGAGCTGCGTACCCGTATCCCCGAGTTCCCGATTCTTCTCCAGGGCGAGGAGACCCTCGGCGAGCTGATCAAGAACTTCGGGGCCGACCCGAAGACGTCCCTGTTCGGCACGCTCTCGCTCTGGCAGGGGGTCGACGTCCCAGGTCCCAGCTGCCAGCTGGTCGTCATGGACAAGATCCCCTTCCCCCGCCCCGACGACCCGCTGATGAGCGCCCGCCAGAAGGCCGTGGAGGACGAGGGGGGCAACGGCTTCATGGCCGTGGCCGCGACGCACGCCGCGCTGCTGATGGCGCAGGGCGCCGGCCGGCTCGTACGGGCCTCCGGGGACCGCGGTGTGGTCGCCGTGCTGGACCCGCGGCTCGCCACGGCCCGCTACGGCAGCTACCTGAAGGCGTCACTTCCCGACTTCTGGTACACGACGGACCGTAGTCAGGTGCGCAAGTCGCTGGCGGCCATCGACGCGGTGGCAAAGGCGCAGGGCGCGTAACCCGACGGGCCCGGTCCGCGCGGACCGGGCCCTTTGCGAGGCCCGCTGAGCGCGTGCCGCCAAGCCTGAGCCGCTGAGCGCGGACCGCTGTGGGGCCGGTCAGCGGGCTGGTCCGTTGGGTCCTGGTCAGCGCGGGCTGGCCCGTATCGGCCCCGGTCGCGGACTGACCGGTTGCCTACGAACCGATCCGTTCGGGCCCGCTCGGCGCGGACAGGCCCAGAGTGCACCGGCGGGACTCGTAGGCGCCCCGGACAGCACAGGGCCCCGGAACCGGCGCAGGGGTCCCGGGGCCCGGATCATGGGGGCGGCGGAAGGGCCGCCCGCCGCGACGGGGTCACACCCGTCGCAGCACCGCTACCACCTTGCCGAGGATCGTCGCTTCGTCGCCGGGGATGGGCTGGTAGGCGGAGTTGTGGGGGAGCAGCCAGACATGGCCGTCCTCGCGCTTGAAGCGCTTGACCGTGGCCTCGCCGTCGAGCATCGCCGCGACGATGTCGCCGTTCTCGGCGACGGGCTGGCGGCGGACCGTGACCCAGTCGCCGTCGCAGATCGCGGCCTCGATCATGGAGTCGCCGACGACCTTCAGGACGAAGAGCTCACCGTCGCCCACGAGCTGCCGCGGGAGCGGGAAGACGTCCTCCACCGACTCCTCGGCGAGGATGGGACCACCGGCGGCGATGCGGCCGACGAGCGGGACATAGGACGCGGCCGGCTTGCCCGCGGTGTCGGTGGGCTGCACGGCGGACGACTGGTCCGAGCCGCGCACCTCGTACGCGCGCGGGCGGTGCGGGTCGCGGCGCAGGAAGCCCTTGCGCTCCAGAGCCATCAGCTGATGCGCCACCGAGGAGGTGCTGGAAAGCCCCACGGCCTGACCGATCTCCCGCATCGACGGTGGGTAGCCGCGTCGCTGCACGGAGTCCCGGATGACCTCGATCACCCGGCGCTGCCGGTCGGTCAGCCCGGAGCTGTCCGCCCGGATGCCTGGAGGTCGGCCGGGCAGGGACCTCTTGGGTCCCTCGTGGTTCGTGGCTTCGTTCATGGCATGCACCGGCTCGAGTCGGCCCTGGGAGCGGTCCTGGGCAGTGATGGTGGCACTGTCTGCGGTGGTGGTCACGTCGGCCCCTCTCGATGGTCTCCCGTGCAGGACAACGGTAGTTGCTTTCGAAAGGTTGCGCCAAACACACGTTCGAGTGAAAAACGGCGAATTACCTGACGTGACCGGGTCTCCGGGTGTATGGCCGATAGTGCTCCGCGGAGGTCCCGCCGCTCGAGCGACGCCGGCGGTGGGGAGGGCGAAAGCGCTCATTGCTGTACCCTTCACCGCCGGGCGAGGGCCTTGTGGGCGCCGCGGCAGGTGCCCAGTCTGCCACCCCGCATCCCGTCGGCCGTGTACCGGCCCCCCCTTCTCCATGCGGTGTCCACCGTATCCGCGCATCACCTGATCAGGCATGGCTGTGCGGCATGTGCCAATCCACCCGCGGCGGGCGTGTCGCCATCACATGTGCGAGCCAATCGCTACATGTAGTGGTTGGATTGCGACAGTGGCCCAGAAGTTGTGGTGCCCCTGGTCTCCCAGCCTCGGACGATCGCCTATGCTTGGGGCTGCTTCGAGGGGCCGGTGAGGCCTACGAGGTCAATGAGTCGTGCTGAAAAGGAGGGTTGGAGCCATGCACTGCCCCTTCTGCAGGCACCCCGACAGTCGCGTCGTCGACAGCCGTACGACCGACGACGGCACGTCCATCCGCAGGCGCCGCCAGTGCCCCGACTGCTCCCGTCGTTTCACGACCGTGGAGACGTGTTCGCTCATGGTGGTGAAGCGGTCCGGAGTCACCGAGCCCTTCAGCCGCACCAAGATCATCAATGGTGTGCGCAAGGCATGCCAGGGGCGGCCGGTCACCGAGGACGCCCTCGCCCAGCTCGGCCAGCGGGTCGAGGAGGCGGTGCGGGCCACCGGGAGCGCCGAGCTGACGACCCACGACGTGGGTCTGGCCATACTCGGCCCCTTGCAGGAGCTCGACCTCGTCGCCTATCTGCGGTTCGCGTCCGTCTATCGGGCGTTCGACTCGCTGGAGGACTTCGAGGCCGCCATCACGGAACTCAGGGAGCAGCAGCGGGAGCATCCCGCCGTAGGCGACGACCACGAGAAGACTGTCGCGGAGCGCCGGGGAACCGACCGCGGGTCCGGAGGGGCGGCCGACGCCTCCGTGCCCGCCACCGCCGCCGACTGACGGGAGGGCCGGGGGGTACCGGCCCCGTCGGCGGCGCACACAGACCCGTCGCGTGCGCCCACGTAAGACGCGCGTGACAGCAGACACAACACCGTGCCATGGGAAGAAAAGGGCACTTCAGGGCGTTTTTGCCCGATACAGGGAGGCGGCATGACAGAGACGGCGAGCGGTCCGGCACGAGGTTCCCGAGCGAAGGGCGCCAAGGCCACCAGAGGACTGCGGATCGAGCGCATCCACACGACCCCCGGCGTGCACCCGTACGACGAGGTCGAGTGGGCGCGCCGTGACGTCGTCATGACCAACTGGCGCGACGGCTCGGTCAACTTCGAGCAGCGTGGCGTCGAGTTCCCCGAGTTCTGGTCGGTGAACGCGGTCAACATCGTCACCAGCAAGTACTTCCGCGGTGCCGTCGGCACCCCGCAGCGCGAGACCAGCCTCAAGCAGCTGATCGACCGCATCGTGAAGACGTACCGGAAGGCCGGAGAGGACTACAAGTACTTCGCCTCGCCCGCCGACGCGGAGATCTTCGAGCACGAACTGGCGTACGCCCTCCTGCACCAGATCTTCAGCTTCAACAGCCCCGTCTGGTTCAACGTCGGCACCCCGCAGCCCCAGCAGGTCTCGGCCTGCTTCATCCTGTCCGTCGACGACTCCATGGAGTCGATCCTCGACTGGTACAAGGAAGAGGGCATGATCTTCAAGGGCGGCTCGGGCGCAGGCCTGAACCTCTCCCGGATCCGTTCCTCCAAGGAACTGCTCTCCTCCGGCGGCAACGCCTCCGGCCCGGTCTCCTTCATGCGCGGCGCCGACGCCTCCGCAGGAACGATCAAGTCCGGCGGTGCCACCCGGCGCGCCGCCAAGATGGTCATCCTGGACGTCGACCACCCGGACGTCGAGGACTTCATCGAGACCAAGGTCAAGGAGGAGGAGAAGATCCGCGCCCTCCGTGACGCGGGCTTCGACATGGACCTCGGCGGTGAGGACATCACCTCCGTCCAGTACCAGAACGCCAACAACTCGGTCCGTGTCAACGACACCTTCATGAAGGCCGTCGAGAGCGGCGGCAAGTTCGGCCTGCGCGCCCGTATGACCGGTGAGGTCATCGAGGAGGTCGACGCCAAGGCGCTGTTCCGCAAGATGGCCGAGGCCGCCTGGGCCTGCGCCGACCCGGGCATCCAGTACGACGACACCATCAACCACTGGCACACGTGCCCGGAGTCCGGCCGCATCAACGGCTCGAACCCGTGCAGCGAGTACATGCACCTGGACAACACGTCCTGCAACCTCGCCTCGCTGAACCTCATGAAGTTCCTGAAGGACGACGGCAAGGGCAACCAGTCCTTCGACGTCGAGCGCTTCGCCAAGGTCGTCGAGCTGGTCATCACGGCGATGGACATCTCGATCTGCTTCGCGGACTTCCCGACCCAGAAGATCGGCGAGAACACCCGCGCCTTCCGCCAGCTCGGCATCGGCTACGCCAACCTCGGCGCCCTCCTCATGGCGACCGGTCACGCGTACGACTCCGACGGCGGCCGCGCCCTGGCCGGTTCCATCACCTCCCTGATGACCGGCACGGCGTACAGGCGCTCCGCCGAGCTGGCCGGGGTCGTCGGCCCGTACGACGGCTACGCCCGCAACGAGCAGCCGCACCTGCGCGTCATGAAGCAGCACGCCGACGCCAACGCCACGGCCGTCCGCATGGACGACCTGGACACCCCGGTGTGGGCCGCCGCCACGGAGGCCTGGCAGGACGTCATCCGCCTCGGCGAGAAGAACGGCTTCCGCAACTCCCAGGCGTCCGTCCTCGCGCCGACCGGCACCATCGGTCTGGCCATGTCCTGCGACACCACCGGTGTCGAGCCGGACCTCGCGCTGGTCAAGTTCAAGAAGCTGGTCGGCGGCGGCTCGATGCAGATCGTCAACGGCACCGTGCCGCAGGCCCTGCGCCGCCTCGGCTACCAGGAGGAGCAGATCGAGGCGATCGTCGCCCACATCGCCGAGCACGGCAATGTGATCGACGCGCCGGGCCTCAAGCACGAGCACTACGAGGTCTTCGACTGCGCCATGGGCGAGCGCGCCATCTCCCCGATGGGCCACGTCCGCATGATGGCCGCGATCCAGCCGTGGATCTCCGGCGCCATCTCCAAGACCGTCAACATGCCGGAGACGGCGACCGTCGAGGAGGTCGAGGAGATCTACTTCGAGGCCTGGAAGCTGGGCATCAAGGCGCTCGCGATCTACCGCGACAACTGCAAGGTCGGCCAGCCGCTCTCCGCCAAGAAGAAGGAGGAGGAGAAGAAGGCCGAGGTGCCCGTCGCCGTCGAGCCCAAGGTCGAGAAGGTCGTCGAGTACCGACCGGTCCGCAAGCGCCTCCCGAAGGGGCGTCCCGGCATCACGACCTCCTTCACCGTCGGCGGCGCCGAGGGCTACATGACGGCCAACTCCTACCCGGACGACGGTCTCGGCGAGGTCTTCCTGAAGATGTCCAAGCAGGGTTCGACCCTCGCGGGCATGATGGACGCCTTCTCCATCGCCGTCTCGGTCGGTCTGCAGTACGGCGTGCCGCTGGAGACGTACGTCTCGAAGTTCACGAACATGCGCTTCGAGCCGGCCGGTATGACGGACGACCCGGACGTGCGGATGGCTCAGTCGATCGTGGACTACATCTTCCGCCGCCTGGCGCTCGACTTCCTGCCCTTCGAGACGCGCTCCGCGCTCGGCATCCACTCCGCCGAGGAGCGCCAGCGCCACCTGGAGACCGGCTCGTACGAGCCCAACGAGGACGAGGTCGACGTCGAGGGCCTGGCCCAGTCGGCCCCGCGCGCCCAGGAGCTGAAGGCGGTCGCCACCCCGAAGGCGGAGGCCGCAACGGCCAAGCCGGCCCCGAAGCAGGCGCACACCAGTGCCGAGCTGGTGGAGATGCAGCTGGGCATCCAGGCGGACGCCCCGCTGTGCTTCTCCTGCGGCACGAAGATGCAGCGGGCGGGATCCTGCTACATCTGCGAGGGCTGCGGCTCGACGAGCGGTTGCAGCTGACTGCGGGCGTGGTGAGGACCACCGTCTGAGTCGCGAGGCGGGGAAACCTCCTTCGGGGTTTCCCCGCCTCGCCGCATCTGCCATCTGCCGCGCGTCACGGTTTCACGTGGGGATGTGCCGGGAGCGGCTCAGGAGTCGTGGGAACCGCCCATGACACGGGCGAAGCCCTCCGGATCCGTGTCGTATCCATGGATCCCGGGCCGGAACATCCACTCGCCCGAGTCGTCGCGGACGAACTCGGCCACCCTCGCCGCCGTCGAACCCAGGACGCCACCGAAGTCGTCCTCGGCGAGCACGGTGTACCCCTCGCGCAGCCGCAGCGCCGGGTTCAGGACATCGACGAACGTCTTGCGGCCGGCGCGCTGTTGGATGAGCACGCCGGCCACCACGCGCGCGTACCGGCTGTCGAGCCGGTAGAGCTCGAGCGTCATGACCTCGTCCCAGCCGAAGCCCTTGCCGTCCAGGCTGTCGCGGTTGAGATAGATGGTGCCGTCGGGGGAGCGGCTGTCGAAGTGCACGACATAGGCGGGAGCCCCATAGGGGTCGTCCGCCAAATAGGTCGCGGCAACGATGTCGAGATCGGTGGGCGACTGACCGTTCGGACTGGGGTCCCACTTCAGTGCCAGCTCGGCCTTGTCGATGCCTTTGTTGAGACCGCTCATCCCTCATCCCTCCCCGTCGGCGCGGCCCCGCGTCAACTCCTGTGCTTCGGGGCCCAGTTGTCCATTGTGCCTCGCTACGCGGGGGGCACTCGCCCGTGTGTACTCTCCCGGAGCGTGACCGACGCCACCTGGTGGGGCCGTACGATGGCGCGGTGCTGGTCAAGTGGACTCGCTGCACCGTGGTGGACCGCCGCGGTTTCGAACGGGGGCAGCGGAAGTGGGCGGGGCTGCCGGGGGAGCCGGGTTTCCGGGGGCAGGGCGGGGGCTTCAGCCGGGTCAGGCCCGGTGTGGCGCATGTCTTCGCGTTCTGGGAGAGCCGCGCCTTCTACGACTCGTTCATGGCGCGCTCCCACGACCGGCTTGCCGCGTCGCAGTCGGGCACGTTCAAGGACCCGCAGGTCCGGCTCTTCGACTACCGCTTCGACGTGAAGACCGGCTTCGAGCCCCGTTTCTCGGACGCCGATCTGGTCCGCGTCGCCCATTGCCGGGTTCACGAGGAGCGGGCCGAGCACTTCGCCCTGATGCAGGAGAAGGTCTGGAATCCGGCCATGGCGGGATCGCCGGGCATGATCCGCGGACTGTTCGGCGAGGGGCCGGGCCATGAGTTCCTCATCCTGTCCATGTGGCAGTCGGCGGCGGAGCACGGCAAGTACCGCGAGGAGCGCGTGGAGCGCCTGGCGCTGAGGGCACAGACGGAGGCGGACGTGGCGGCGCTCACCGGGGACATCGTGGAGTTGGAGCCGACCTGGACGGTGTGAGGGGGCGTCGCGCGCGATCCCCGGGGGCGCGCCCTCGGGGTGAGTTTGGAATCCGGACCGAGCGCGTGTGGAAGCTCCCCGTGTGACCTGCGCCGTATGGAGCCTCTCCGGGTGCCCTTTCGGCCCTCACCCGATCTAGGGTTTTGGCATGGCACGACCACGGCGCATCGTCCTTGTCCGACACGGCGAGTCGGTGGGCAATGCCGATGACTCCGTGTACGAGCGCGAGCCCGACCACGCGCTTCCGCTGACCGACAGGGGTTGGCGGCAGGCGGAGGAGACGGGCAAACGGCTGCGGGAGCTCTTCGGCAGGGAGCGCGTCAGCGTGTACGTCTCCCCGTACCGCCGCACCCACGAGACGCTCCGCGCCTTCCACCTCGACCCCGATCTCGTCCGCGTCCGTGAGGAGCCCCGGCTGCGGGAGCAGGACTGGGGCAACTGGCAGGAGCGCGACGACGTACGGCTGCAGAAGGCCTACCGGGACGCGTACGGACACTTTTTCTACCGCTTCGCCCAGGGGGAGTCCGGCGCCGACGTATACGACCGGGTCGGCGGCTTTCTGGAGAGTCTGTTCCGGAGCTTCGAGGCCCCTGACCACCCGCCGAACGTGCTTCTGGTGACGCACGGCCTGGCGATGCGGCTGTTCTGCATGCGCTGGTTCCACTGGACGGTCGCCGAATTCGAGTCGCTCTCCAATCCCGGCAACGGCGAGACACGCATGCTCCTCCTCGGGGAGGACGGCAGATACACACTCGACCGGCCGTTCGATCGCTGGCGTGATCCGGACCCGTACTGGATCACGGGATAGAGTGGCAGAGAGATGACCGCTGACTCCTCTCCCGACGGGCGTCTGGAACGCGCCCTGGCTGCCCTGCGCGGACTGGCGGTGGGGGACGCGCTGGGCGCACAGTTCTTCCTTCCCGCGAACTACCCCCTGCTCCAGCGCCGCGAGCTGCCGCCCGGCCCCTGGTCGTGGACCGACGACACGGAGATGGCCTGTTCCGTCGTCGCCGTGGTGGCCGCGCACCGCCGCGTGGACCAGGACGCGCTGGCGCGCTCCCTGGCGAAGCACCACGGTGCCGCCCGGCGGCACGAACCGGCCATCGACCGGCTGCTGGAGCGGATCGCCGCAGGCGGCGACTGGCGGGAGCTGGCCGCCTCGCTGTTCCGGGGCCATGGCTCGTGGGGCAGCGGCGCCGCGGTACGGGCCGCCCCCCTGGGTGCCTGGTACGCGGACGATCCCGAGCAGGCCACGCACCAGGCGGAGATCTCCGCCTATCCGACGCATCAGCACCGCGAGGCCGTGGTCGGGGCGATGGCCGTCGCCGCGGCCGGCGCGCTGGCCGCCGATCCGGCGGGTCCGCCGAGCGCCGAGGCGCTCCTCGACGGGGTCGTCGCGCTCGTGCCGAAGAGCGCCGTCGGCATGGGTGTGCGACGCGCCCGGGACATGCTCGACTACGACGACGCGGCGACCGTCGCCGCCGTACTGGGCTGTGGGCGGCGCACGACGGCGCACGACACGGTGCCCTTCGCGCTGTGGTCCGCCGCGCGCGCTCTCGGTGACTACCGGCGGGGTTTCTGGAGCACCGCCCAGGTGGGCGGCGACATGGACACGACCTGCGCCATCGTCGGATCGGTGGTCGCCTCCGGGAAGGCCGGGACGCCTCCCGGGGAGTGGCAGCAACGGGTGGAGCCGCTGCCGGGCTGGACTCCTGCTTCCGCGTAGGCGGTCGGACCGCTGACCGGCTCCGCCCCTCTCGAGCCTGCCGAGTCGTCCACCGTGCCACGGGACGACATGCCGCGGACGGAACGACCGGCGACCCGGCCGCCGTCCCGACGGGCGACATGCTGCCGCCGTCCGCTCCGGCCCCCGGTGGGACGGGAGGCGGGAGCGGACGGGACGGCTCAGCCCGAGGGGGCCGGCGCGTTTCAACCCGTGGCGACGATGCCCGCGACGGGACCCTGCGTGTCAGCCCGCGGCCGGGCCCGCCGCGCCGGAAAGGGCCTCCAGGTCGCTCTTGCGTACGCGGATGACCACCGCGGCCGTGACCAGCGCCAGCACGGCCATCCCGGCGGCCGGGAGGAACGCCGTCCCGATGCCGTGGGCGAGCACCTCGTGCCCCCAGGGAGCGGGCAGCTGGTGTGTCTTGGCGAACTGTGCCTTCTGCTCCGCCGTGCCGTTCGTGAGGAAGTTCGGCACCTGCTTCTCCGCCTCGTTCCGGCTCGCCGTGCCGAAGACCGTGGTCAGGATGGACAGTCCGAGGGAGCCGCCCACCTGCTGCGTGGCGTTGAGCAGGCCGGAGGCCGCGCCCGCCTCGCGGGGAGCGACCCCCGAGACGGCGGTGAGCGTCAGCGTGACGAAGTTCAGCCCCATGCCCACGCCGAACAGCAGCATCGGGCCGAGCACACCGGAGACGTACGAACTGCCGGGGCCGATGAACGTCAGCCAGCCCAGCCCGATCGCGACGAGCGTCGCTCCGGTCAGCATGAACGGCTTCGGGCCGAGCACCGGCAGGAACCGCTGCGACAGACCCGCGCCGATCACGATCGCCACCGTCACCGGGAGGAAGGCCACGCCGGCCGAGATCGGCGAGTATCCCAGCACGTTCTGCACGAACAGCACGATGTAGAAGAACATGCCGAACATCGCCGCGGCCAGGCTCAGCATGATCACGTACGTGCCCGAGCGGTTGCGGTCGGCGAACATCCGCAGCGGTGTTATCGGCTCCTTCGCCCGCGCCTCGATGAGGGCGAACGCCACCAGCAGCACCACGGCCGCCACGAAGGAACCGATCGTGATGCTGTCCCGCCAGCCGTCCTCGGAGGCGCGGATGAAGCCGTACACAAGGGACGCCATGCCCAGCGTCGAGGTGAGCGCGCCCGCGATGTCGAAGCGTCCCGGATGGCGTTCGGACTCGTTGATGTAGAGGGGAGTGAGCGAGGCGATCAGAATGCCGATGGGCACGTTGACGAAGAGCACCCAGCGCCAGTCGAGCCACTCCGTGAGCATGCCGCCGGCCAGCAGGCCTATCGCGCCGCCACCGGCCGAGACCGCGGCGAAGACTCCGAAGGCCCGGTTGCGCTCCGGGCCTTCGGGAAACGTGGTGGTGATGAGCGCCAGCGAGGTGGGCGACGCTATCGCGCCACCCATGCCCTGCAGAGCGCGCGCGGCCAGCAACTGCCAGGGTTCCTGGGCGAGTCCGCCGAGCAGCGAGGCGAAGGTGAACAACAGGATGCCCGCCATGAAGATCCGGCGCCGACCGAGGATGTCCCCGGCCCGGCCGCCGAGAAGCAGCAGGCCACCGAAGGTGAGCGTGTACGCGCTGACCACCCATGTCAGGTCGGTCGTGCTGAACTTGAGCGCGTCTTGAATGTGCGGGAGTGCGATGTTCACAATCGTCGCGTCGAGTACCACCATGAGTTGGCAGGCCGCGATGACGGTGAGTGCGATGCCGGGACGCCCCTCCCGGCGGGCGGCTGTCGGCTTGGTTTCCTGAATCAACGGAGAGGTTGTCACTATGGGTCCCCCACGAGTGCCTTAGTGAACGCTCGCGTTCACTGTCGCGTCAAACGGTAATGAGTCCCCATCAGTGAACGCAAGCGTTCACTGAGTTCGTTACCGCTCGACGTTTCCCCGCCGCCCGCCCCTGTCCCCGGAATCCCCGCTTCCCTTTGCCCAACGGAGAAACACAGATGGGTACTTCGCCCTGGACGGACGCCTCTGCCCAGTCGGCCTCCCTCCGCCGGCGCGGCGCCGTGCTCGAGCGTGCGATCCTCGACGCCGCCCTGGAGCAGCTCAGTACGGTCGGCTGGAACGGCCTCACGATGGAGGGCGTCGCCGCCGGTGCCCAGACCGGCAAGGCCGCGGTCTACCGCCGTTGGTCGTCCAAGGAGGACCTCGTCGCCGACGCCCTCCAGGCCGGACTGCCGCGCTTCGATGTGGCACCCGACCTCGGGAGTGTGCGCGAGGACCTGCTGGCGTTGTGTCGGCAGGCACGTGAGGCGATGTACTCGCGCCCTGGGTTCGCGCTTCGCTCTGTGATTCACGAATGCGACACCTTGCAGGCTGAACGCTTCCATGGCGTGATCGTCGAGGGCGTCGTGGAGCCGACCATCACACTGCTGCGCGAGGTCATCAACCGAGGAATCGAACGGGGAGAGGTGCGAGCCGACGCCGCGAACGGATATGTCCTCGACGTCATGCCGGCCATGATGATGTACCGCTCAAAGATGTGCGGAAGCGAATGGAATGAGCGGGACATCGAGGAGATGATCGATCAGCTGATGATCCCGCTACTGCGGCCGGAACGCCACTGACACCGCTTCGGAAGCCCGTCCGGGCGGAGCCGTGACCGGCCTGCGGGGGCGGCTGCGGCGTCCGTCGGCTGGGGTGCGGTTGCCCGGGGAAACCTGGGTGTCGCGCGGGGATCGCGGCAGCGTACGCTAAGGGCGCCATGCCGTACGAACCGCCTACTCACACCGTCGAGCGCTCCCTTCGCGCAACGACCGGAGCGAAGGTCATCGCCGGTGTCGACGAGGTGGGGCGCGGTGCCTGGGCCGGTCCCGTCACCGTCTGCGCCGCGGTCACGGGCCTACGCCGACCGCCCGAGGGCCTCACCGACTCCAAGCTGCTCACCGTCAAGCGGCGCACCGCGCTCGCCCAGGAGTTGGAGCGGTGGGTGACGGCCTATGCCCTCGGTCATGCCTCCCCCGACGAGATCGACGAGCTCGGGATGACGGCCGCGCTCCGGCTCGCGGCGGTACGCGCCCTGGACGCGCTGCCCGTCCGGCCCGACGCGGTCATCCTCGACGGGAAGCACGACTATCTGGGGGCGCCCTGGAGAGTGCGTACGGTGATCAAGGGTGACCGGTCCTGCGTGGCGGTCGCCGCGGCGTCCGTGATCGCCAAGGTCCACCGCGACAAAATGATGGCCGAACTGGGTATCGACCATGCAGACTTCGGTTTTGCGGCCAACGCCGGATATCCCTCGCCGGTGCACAAGGCCGCGCTGGAGGAGCGGGGCCCCACCCCGTACCACCGCTTGTCGTGGGCGTATCTTGATGCGCTGCCCCAGTGGCGGCACCTCAAGAAGGTCCGCAGCTGGGTGGACGGAATCGCGCCGGAGATCGAAGGCCAGCTCGGCTTCGACTTCTGACCGGTTCCGATCGCACTCATGTGCCACCCGCCGAGGCAAGTAGCACCGGCGTTTGATAGATATCAACCCATGCCTCTCATTCCCGAGGAGCCTCAGATTCACGAGAGTGCCCAGGGTCCCCGCGTCACGCCGGCCGCCGGCCGCACCGCGCCGACCCCCCGTCCCGTACCCGGCCCCCGCCCCGCGGCCCCCGCGCGTCCCGGCCGTCCGGGGCCCGTCCGGCCGATGCCGGCCCAGCGCGCCACGCGCGATCCTGCCGCGGCCAAGCCCGGGCCGCCCGCGCCCACGGCCACTCCGCAGATCCAGCTGATCCCGGCCTCGGCCGACGGTGCGCTGGACGCTGCCGAGGAAGCCGTCGACCTGCTGCTGGAGTCCGGTCGTGCCCCCGGCGACGTGCTGGTGATCACCACCGGCGAGTTGCATCCATGGGCCGCGCACGAACTGTCGTTCGGTGAAGCTTCGTACTGGGCGCAGCATGACGCCCGTGACGACGTCTTCTACGCCGACGCCTCCAGCGCTTCCCGCGCCGCCGCCCGCCCGGTGGTCGTGGCCGCCGTCAACGGCGGCTCCGACGCCGCTGTCGCCGCCGCGCTTCCGCTGGCGCTCGGCCGGGCCGATGCCCTGCTGATCGTCTGCGGTGACCCCAAGCAGATCAACTCGGTGCTGGGCGCAGGCGTCTGAGCGGGCCGGACCCGGTCCGGTCCGCTCGCCCGCTGCCCGTCCCGCACCGGCAGCCCGGGTCCCGGGCTGCCGTCCGGACCGCGGGGAGCCGGTCGGTGGGCGCCGTGTCGGCGGCGTCTGTACGGCGGTCGCTTCGTCATGCGTGGAGCCGGGGCGCGGCGGCCCGCGTGCCTGGCCGGAATGACTGGAACGGCGGCCTGCGGGCCCAGGCCGGGGCAGGTGCGTGGACTGGCGCGCAGGCAAGGCGGTGCCCGTCGGTGGGTCCGCGGTGCTCTGTGCCTGAGGTCTGCTTCGTGTCGAACGGCCATAGACGTCGCGTCGCCCTTCCGCGAGCCGCGGCGACTTCCTCGGTCGTACGGTGCCGGATCGCGGCAGGGTGCCTTACGCCGCCGCCGCGTCTTCCGGGGGTGCCTCAGCGGGCGGCGGCCCGGCGCAGCACCTCCGAAGCGGCACCTCCGGTGCGCGGCAGCGGAGGCGTCCCTCCCGCCACGTCGAACGCCTCCGGCGGTGACTGCGCGTTGGGGCGGCGTCCACCGCGACCCTCGCCCAGGACCTGCCAGCCGTCACGCGTCAGCGTGACGTACGCGCCGCAGCGCAGCCCGTGCAGAGTGCAGGCGTCGCGCAGGCCCCACATCCAGGCCCCGTCCTCCTCCGTCCAACGCCCCTCGCCCTCACGGCAGTAGAGCAGCACGGCGGTCCGCACGGGCGTACGGCGACGCAGGTCGTGCGGGATGACCCGGCGCAGCTGGGCGAGCAGCGCGTTGCGGAACACCCAGCCGTCCGCCGGTGCCGGACGCCGGGTGAACGAGGCGCTCGCCCGTAGCCGTTCGTCCGGGTCCAGCACGGCCACGACGGCCGTGGAGGGCCGTGGGCGGTGCAGGGCGTGCAGTTCGCCGACGATTTCCCGGGGGTTGCGCAGCAGTGGAATTCCGGCGGCTGCCCATTCCGCGGGCTCGAGCATCCTGGCCACGGGATTGGCGGAAGCGGCCGACGGTCCGGCTGAGGCCGACATGGACGCCGCCGAGGACGGAGCGAATCCGAAGGTCACGATCCTCCCTTCGGCTACGCGCCCATACTGCGGGCGGGGTCGGACTAGGGGGTGCACACCGCAACAAAACCCTGTCGGATCACGGACGTGCCGTGCGGGATGCGGGACCTCCAATTCTTCCCGTCGAACTGGAATGCGGCAACGAGCAATTGGGGCCACCGGCCGGTTTGTGCTGATGTGTGACCTATATCCCTGCCAGAGGTCTGCCCAGTGTGTTCCCGGTATGAGGGCGGGTCACGCCTGCACGGCGAGGACCAGCGGCAACACCCCCTCCGCCCCGGCCCGTCGCAGCATGCGCGCGGCCACCGCCAGGGTCCAGCCCGTCTCCGTCATGTCGTCCACGAGCAGCACGGGACCGGCCGCCGCCCGGAGGGCCGCGGCGAGGTCGGACGGCACGGTCAGCGCCCCGTCGAGTGCCTTCAGCCGCTGCGCGCTGTTGCTGCGCGGCAACCGCGGGACGTCGCCTGCATAGGCGACGGAGCCCAGCAGAGGCAGCCGCCCTGTCTCCGCGATATGCGTCCCGAGGGAGTGGATCAGCCGCGGATGCGTGCGCGAGGCCATGGTGACGACGCCGACGGGCCGCGGCTGGGCGTCGGGCGCTCCCGATGCCCAGCCGCCGGGCCCCTTCGCCCAGTCGGCCAGCACGCCGACCACGGCCCGCGCCACATCGTCCGGCACGGGACCGTCCGGGGCCTGGGACGCCAGTATCGGCCGCAGCCGGTTGCCCCAGCCGATGTCCGACAGCCGCCCGAGGGCGCGCCCCGGCGCCGCCTGCTCGCCGGCCGGGATGCGTCCCTTCAGCTCGACACCGACCGCCGGAAGGCCCGTCGGCCACATCTTGCGCGGCTCGACCTCCACGCCCGCGCGGCCGAGCTCACCGCGCGCCGCGTCGAGGGCGGCAGGGGAGACGGAGTCCGTGAACCGCGGTCCGGCACAGTTGTCACAGCGTCCGCAGGGCCTGGCGTCCTCGTCGTCCAGCTGGCGGCGCAGGAACTCCATCCGGCAGCCGGTGGTCGTCACGTAATCGCGCATCGCCTGCTGCTCGGTCTCCCGCTGCTTGGCGACCCAGGCATAGCGCTCGGTGTCGTACGTCCACGGGACGCCCGTCGCGATCCAGCCGCCCTGGACACGACGCACCGCACCGTCCACGTCGAGCACCTTGAGCATCGTCTCCAGCCGGGATCGGCGCAGGTCGACCAGCGGCTCGAGGGCGGGAAGCGACAGGGGCCGCCCCGCCCGCGCCAGGACGTCCAGAGTGCGCCGCACCTGCTCCTCCGGAGGGAAGGCGACCGAGGCGAAGTACTCCCAGATCGCCTGGTCCTCCCTGCCCGGCAGCAGCAGCACCTCCGCGTGCTCCACACCGCGCCCGGCCCGCCCCACCTGCTGGTAGTAGGCGATCGGGGACGAGGGCGAGCCGAGGTGCACCACGAACCCGAGGTCCGGCTTGTCGAAGCCCATTCCGAGAGCGGATGTGGCGACCAGCGCCTTGACCCTGTTGGCCAGCAGGTCCTCCTCGGCCTGCTGCCGGTCGGCGTTCTCCGTCCGGCCGGTGTACGACGCCACGGCGTGGCCGCACTGCCGCAGGAACGCCGTGACCTCCTCGGCCGCCGCCACCGTGAGGGTGTAGATGATCCCGGATCCCGGCAGCTCCGCGAGGTGATCGGCGAGCCAGGCCATGCGGTGGGCGGCGTCCGGGAGCCCGAGCACGCCCAGACGCAGGCTCTCCCGGTCCAGCGGCCCGCGCAGGACCAGAGCGTCCGTACCGGCCCCGGTACCCAGCTGCTCGGCCACGTCGGCCGTCACCCGTGCGTTGGCCGTCGCCGTCGTCGCCAGCACCGGGACACCGGGCGGCAGGTCCGCGAGCATCGTGCGCAGCCGGCGGTAGTCCGGCCGGAAGTCGTGGCCCCAGTCGGAGATGCAGTGGGCCTCGTCGACCACCAGCAGACCGGTCGCTGCCGCCAGCCGGGGAAGGACACGGTCGCGGAAGTCGGGGTTGTTCAGCCGCTCAGGACTCACGAGCAGGACGTCCACCGCCCCCGCGGCCACTTCGGTCTGGACGGTGTCCCACTCCTCGGTGTTGGACGAGTTGATGGTCCGCGCGTGGATACCGGCCCGGGCGGCAGCCTCTACCTGGTTGCGCATGAGAGCGAGGAGCGGCGAGACGATGACCGTCGGGCCCGCGCCGCGCTCGCGCAGCAGCGCGGTCGCGACGAAGTACACCGCGGACTTGCCCCAGCCCGTGCGCTGCACGACGAGGGCTCTGCGTCCGCCCGCCACGAGGGCCTCGATGGCCCGCCACTGGTCCTCGCGCAGCCGGGCGCCGCCCGTCGGCGCGCCGACGAGCCGGGTGAGCACGCTGTCCGCGGCAGCGCGCAGACCGCCGTCGGCCGGGGCCGGGGCGCTCGGGTCGTCGGCAGCGGTGCGTGGGTCGTCCGTCGCCGGGGTGGCTTCGTGCGTCGTGGGGCGGGGGTCTTCGTCGGTCATGGCGTCCATGCAACCCGATCCGCAGGACATCGCGCGAACGGGCTCCGCGAGCTGTGGACAACGCCTGACGTGCGCATGGCCGTGGTTATCCACAGCTCCAACCGGAATTCCAAGATCCGCGAGATGGTCGCCGCATGACGAACCACGACGAAGCGGCCGGCTGCTCCGGCATCGGTGACGGACCCTCCCACCACGGCGGCGAGACCACGGCCTACAACAGTCACGGCCCCTCGGGGCCGCTGGGCGAGCCCCAGATCACCCTGCGCACCCCGGCCGAGCTGGCCGACGCCCTGCCCTATCTGCTCGGGTACCGCCCCGAGGACAGCATCGTGCTGGTCGCGCTGCACGACCGGGAACGGCAGGGAAGGTTCGGCGGGCGCGCACGGCTCGGGATCCCCGACCACGCCGACGACTGGCCGTCCGCCGCTCAGCAATTGGCCCATGGACTGGTGGCCGGCAGTGAGCGCAGAGGTGCCCGGCCCGAGAGCATGGTGGCCTACGTCGTCCAGGAGCCCTCGAGCGGCGAAACGGGACGCGACGTGATGGAACGCCTTCGGCCGCTCGCCCAGTCGCTGCGCACGGCCTGCGGCAGCCTCGACGTCCCGGTGGTGGAGGCCCTGTGCGTCTCGGACGGCCGCTACTGGTCGTATTGCTGCCCGAGCCCGGGCTGCTGCCCGCCCGAGGGGCGGCCGATGGGCCTGCCCGGCACCTCGGTCCTGGCTGCCGCCGCCACCTACGCGGGCATCCAAGTGCGCGGCAGTCTGAAGGAGTTCAGGACCAGGCTCAGTCCGTGCGAGACCGAGGCCGCCCTCGGCCAGCAGGCGGCGCTGGACACCGCGAGTCGTGCGCTCGTCCCGCGGATCCTCGACGGCGACACCCGCGAGGACGTGACCGAGGACACCCTCGCACTGGCGGAGCGGGTGATGGCCCGGCTCGGCGAGGAGCCACCCGTGTCGGGTGCGGCGACGGCGGACCTGCGCGACGACGAACTCCTGGCCCACGACGAGGCGGCGGCTCTCATCCTCGGTCTCCAGGACCGCACGACACGCGACCGGGCCGCCGAGTGGATGGAGGGTGCCGAGGCCGCGGTGGCGCTGAGGCTGTGGCGGGCCCTGGCCCGCCGCTGCGTCGGCCCGTACGGCGAGCACGCCGCTGCCCCGCTGACGCTCGCCGGATGGGTCGCCTGGTCGACCGGCGACGAGCTGGAGGCCCGGGAAGCCTTCGCCATGGCCCTGGGCGCGGACCCGGACTACCTCTTCGCACGCCTTCTGCACCAGGCGTGCAACGAGGGACTGGATCCGGAGACCGTACGTCGTTGCCTGCGGACGGAGCGAGCGGGCCGATCCTCAAAGGAGGCTGCCGCGCCGGACGGCACCGACACGCCGGCAGTGGGCTCGCCCCGCGACACCGCCGGGGAGCGCCTCGAAGGCAGGGAGCCTTCCACACCGCAGCCCGGCCCTGCCCATAGGCACCGCGGGATGCGACCGGCGAGCGGCGGCAGGCCGAGCCGTCGCGCCCCGCGGGCGCTCGATGCCCGCCGACGGCGCCTCGCCGACACTCCTCCCGGCGCGGGGCCCCATCGCGACGGCCCACCTCAGCCGGCCGACGGCGCGAAGAACCGGTACCGGATCCATCGCGGCTCCCGTCGGCGCACGGGAGAGGGGGCCACATGAGTGAGTCCTGCGCTCCCCGGCACCGCCGTTCGACGGGCTTCCCCTCGCACGGGCGTGACTCCGGGCAGGTCCGTGCCGTTCACCTGAGTGGCGGAGCCCCCGTGCGGGTCGCGCCACCCACCCCTGCTCACGACCCTCCGGAGCCCCTCAGCCGGCGCCGGTCACGCCCGAGGCGTACCGAGCGCACAGGAAGCCGCCTTATGTCCCTGCCCCCACCGCCCCCCACCCACCACGGCACCCCACTTGGACACGGACCCTGGGCACCGCCCCTGGCCCCGGCGGGCGCGCCACCGGCCGGGCGAGAAAGGCCGGTAGGTACGACGGCTTCCGGGCCGCGTGCCGACCGGCAGGTCCACGCACCGCCCCGGCTCCCGCCTGCCCCGGCCCGTCGCATCGCCGACCTGCCGCCCGCCCACACCGCGCTGATCTGCGTCGCGCTGCCCGGCCTGGTGATCTCCTCGCACGAAGGACAGCTGACGGGGCAAGGTCTGGAAGGGTTCTACCGGGCGGGCCGGCGGGTGCTGTCCCGCTGCCGGCTGCTGGTGGCGGGGCGGGAGCCGCTTCCGGTGCAGGCCCGGATGGTCGGGGCCGACCGGGCCCGCTTCGTCGGCGCCGTGCACGCGTCACCGGACGCCGGACCCGATCCGGACGTCGTCGTGGAGCGCATCCGGTCGGCGGACGGCACCGAGCGGATCACGTTGCACAGCGCGGCGCCACGCCCCCTGCGCCTGCCTGTGGAGGTGGCCCTCGGCGCGGACCTCGCGGAGCTGGGTGCGATCGCCTCGGGTGACCCGGGACCCGAACTCACCGCCAGCGTGCACGACTCGGCGCTGCGTTGGTCCGGTCCGAAGGGCAACTGCGCGGTCATCGCCGACCCGCCGCCCGCCGACGCGCTCGCCTCCGCGGGGGTCCTGCGCTGGGAGGTAGTCCTGCCACCCGGCGGCACCCAGAGTCTGGAGCTGCGGATGCGGCCGGACGGCGCGGGAGCGGTCAGCACCGTGGGGCGCGCCGCGGCGAGTCCCTTCGCGCGGGCCCGGGCCACCGGGGACGACCCCAGAGTCGAGCCGTTTCTGCGTACCTGTGTCGATGACCTGAAGGCCCTGCTTCTGCGTGATCCCCTGCACCCCTCCGACAGCCACCTCGCGGCCGGTGCGCCGTGGCGCTGTGGACCGGCGCCCGCGGAGTCCCTGGCGGCGGCCCGGATGACATTGCCGCTCGGCACCCGGCTCGCCGTAGGCACGCTGCGCATCCTGGCGCGCACCCAACTCCACGGCCCGGGCCTTCGCTCGGGCATGATCCCGGGCCCGCGGAGGGACGCGGGAGCGTGGCTTGCGCCGAGTTGCACGGGTACCGAGGCCACCCTGCTCTTCCCCGTACTCCTCGCGGAGGCCCGGCGCTGGGGGCTTCCGGAGCGGGAGACGGAGGAGCTGCTGCCCGTGGCCGAGCACTGTCTGCGGTGGCTGCGCACCACCGTCGGGGACGGCGTCTACCTCCCCGATCCGCAGCCGGGCGGTTTGCTGCGCTGCGAGACCCAGGCAGCCGCCCACCGAGCCGCGATGCTGGGTGCCGACCTGCTCGAGGAGTGCGGGCGTCCCGGCGGGCCACACCTGCGTCAGTGGGCCGATGAGCTGCGCGGCGCGTTCCGGGAGGAGTTCTGGATCGAGGACCGGTCGGGCGGCAGACCCGCCGCCGCCCGCACCCGCGACGGTCGCCTGGTGCCGCACCTCGGTGCGGGGGCCGCCCACCTCCTCGACACCGGCCTGCTCGGCTCCGGCACGCCGGCACCCGGGTTGCTCGACAAGGTGAGGACCGAGCAGCTCGCCCGACTGCTCGCGGGTCCGGCCATGGACTCGGGCTGGGGGCTGCGCGGCCTGGCCGCCACGGAGCCGGCGTACAACCCGTTCGGGCACCGAGGCGGAGCGGTGCGGGTCCCGGAGACCGCCGTCGCCGTCGCGGGGCTGGCCGCCGCCGGCTACGAGAAGGAGGCGAGCGCCCTGCTGCACGGGGTGCTGGCGGCGGCGGAGGCATTCGGACACCGGCTCCCCGAGATGTTCGCCGGAGAACCGCGCACGGAAGGAGGCGCGCCCCTGCCGCATCCGGCCGCCTGCCGCCCGGCCGCAACGGCGGCCGCCGCCGGTGTGCTGCTGCTGACCGCGCTCGTCGGCATCCGCCCGGACGCCCCGGCCGGGACGGTGACCCTGAGCCCGATCCGCAGCGCACCGCTGGGGGAGATCGTGCTGAGGGGACTGAGACTCGCCGGAGCCCCCTTTTCCGTGCGTGTCGGACGCCTCGGCCTCGCCATGGTGGAGGAGGCGGCCGACGGACTGCAGCTGGGGGCCTGACCTCGGGAGACGTGCCAGTGAACGGTGAACGGCGGCCGCCGGTGAGCACCGTACCGGACAGATGTGCATCTGCCACCGAAGCGGTCGGCGAAGGGAGTGTTTATCGTCAGGAAGACGACTATGATCGCGGCATGCCCTACGACCCGTCAGCGTTTCCCCCCTTCGCCGTCACCGTGGACCTGGTCGTGCTGACCGTGCGCCGCCATGCCCTGTGCGCGCTGGCGGTACGCAGGGGTGAGCCGCCGTTCCAGGGCCGGTGGGCGCTCCCGGGCGGCTTCGTCAGGGCGGACGAGGACCTGGCGCAGGCGGCGGCGCGGGAACTGGCGGAGGAGACGGGGCTGTGCGCACACGACCCGGCCGCACCGGCACAGGACAACGGCGCCCATCTGGAACAGCTGGCCACGTACGGCGACCCCAAGCGAGACCCGCGGATGAGAGTGGTGAGCGTCGCCCACCTCGCCCTCGCCCCCGACCTGCCCGCGCCCCGGGCCGGAGGAGACGCCAACGGCGCGCGCTGGGCGCCCGTGGAAGAGCTGTTGCAGCAGGGCGGCTACGGCAGGGACGGCGAGCAGGCGGCGCCGCTCGCCTTCGATCACGCCCAGATCCTGGCGGACGGCGTCGAGCGCGCCCGATCGAAGATCGAGTACTCGTCGCTGGCCACCGCCTTCTGCCCGCCCGAATTCACCGTCGGCGAGCTGCGACGGGTCTACGAGGCCGTGTGGGGCGTGGCCCTGGACCCGCGCAACTTCCACCGCAAGGTGACGGGCACACCCGGCTTCCTCGTCCCCACGGGCGGTACGACGACCCGGCAGGGCGGCCGCCCCGCCCAGCTTTTCCGCGCGGGCGGTGCCACGCTGCTCAACCCGCCCATGCTGCGGCCCGAGGTCTGATCACCACGCGGACCCGGGCCCTGCGGCACGGCCCGGAACGAGACGGGAGCCGACGCCCGCCTGTCGGGTGACGGAAAAAACAGACATATCGCGCTATCTTGCTTCAAGTGATCCAGGCGATCGGACTGACCGGCGATCCCCGCAAGGACCTGTCGCCCGTCGTCGATGACGTGACCTTCGAGGCGCGCCCAGGTCAGGTGACCGCGCTCCTCGGGGCCTCCCGTGCGGGCAAGACGACAGTACTCAGGCTGATGCTCGAACTCCAACCGGGCCGTGGCATCACCCACTTCCGGGGCCGTCCACTGCACCGTCTCGCCCACCCGGCGCGCGAGGTGGGAGTCGTCCTCGGAGACGTCCCCGGTCACCCCGCCCGCACGGTCCGCGGCCATCTGCGAATGCTGTGCGCCGCCGTGGGTGTGCCCGCTGACCGTGCCGACGAAGTCCTCGAAGCGGTCGGACTCGTCGGCCTGCGTGACGAGCGCCTGGACAGCCTCTCGCGCGGGATGGACCGCCGCCTCGGTCTCGCCTGCGCCCTGCTCGCCGATCCGCACAGCCTCGTGCTGGACGATCCCACCGCCGGGCTGTCCGCCCGGGAAGGCCGCTGGCTGCACGGCGTTCTGCGGGCGCACGCCGCGCAGGGCGGCACCGTCCTGTTCGCCACGCGAGACCCCAAGGAGGCCGCGCACGCCGCCGACCACGTCATCACGCTCGACGAGGGCCGGCTCGTCGCCGACCAACCGGCTGCCGACTTCGCCCGCACCCGGCTGCGACCCCGCGTGGCCGTCCGCAGCCCGCACGCCTCACGGCTCGGTGACCTGCTCGCCAAGGAGGCCAGAACCGCGAGGCGTTCTGTGGAGATCGTCCAGGAGGACGGCAACCGGCTGTCCGTGTACGGCAGTACGTGCGCCGACGTCGGCGAGACCGCATTCCGGCACGGCATCCTCGTACACCAACTGGCGGACGAGGTAGGAGACATGGGGCCGACCGCAGGCGCGGACACTGCTCAGCCTTTGTCGGCCGAGGCGCTGGAGCGGGGCGATCTACCCCCACTGCCGCCGCCCATCAGCGTCCGGCCCACACCCAGCCCCCAGTACCCGCTGCGCTACGAACTGCGCCGCGCCACCGGGATCGGCACGGGCTCGCTCACCGCTGCCGTCGTACTCGTCACCTCCGCCCTGGTCTCCCTGGTCCTCGCCCGCGCCGGACACACCCCAGGGGGCCGACTGCTGGGCGCCTGGCCGCAGGAGCTCCCGCTGCCGCCCGCGGCGCTCGGCGCGGGGCTGCTCGGTGCCGTCGCCTTCGGTGACGAATTCCGCCACCCCGCTCTGGCGGCGGACCGCGGCGGTGTCCCGCGCCGCCTGAGACTGCTCGCCGCGAAGCTCCTGATCACGGGGGGCGCAGTGTTGACGCTGGCCTTTCTCGCCGTCGGCTTCGACTTCGAAGTGCTCTACGTCCTCTACGGGCGGGAGGTGGCGGAGGTTCCCGCCGACTGGCTCTCGCTCAGCGCGAGTTGGGCCGGTCTGGCCGTGGGGTGCGCCTGGGCCGGTGTGCTGGCGGCCGGCATCTTCCGGTCGACGACCGCCGGACTCGCCGCGGTGCTCGCGGTGCCGATCCTCGTCGTACCCCTCGTACAGAAAGCGCTGGGAGGCGGCTCCGTCCGGACCGCGGCGGGATTCGCCGCGCGGATGCGGGAAGTGGCGCTGCTGCGGTGGCCCTTCGGCGGCGAGAGGTATCTGGCCGCCGCGCTACGGATGATCGCTCAACCCGTGGGCGGCGCACTCGCCTTGTCCTTGGCCGCGCTGCTCGGCGCCTACCTGCTCGCCACGCGGCGCGGCAGGGCTCGATGAGCGCGGTCCGCGCCGATCTGTATCTCCCTGTGCGCAACTTCCTCGGAGAACGCCCATTTCTTTCCGATAAGGCGTCAATTGCGACAGGGTGAGCGATCACCCTTTCGTGTGCTTTTCACCAAAGACCTCAAGGGAGTTGGAGAGGGCGCCGACAAAGGATCCGTGAGTACCCTTGCGCACACCATGATGACCGCCGCCCGCTCAGCAGACTCCGGCCTGGCCGGACCGGGCGAACTCGACCGCTACCCCTACGCCGAGGCGCCCTCGGCCGACCGCGTCGGCACGCCCTCCTGGGAGGGCGCGGAACCGGAACTGGGCCGCGTCGGCCGTCGTGCCGCGGGCAGCCGCGGACGCGGACTGCACGGCCAACTCGTCCAGCAGCTCGGCCAGATGATCGTCTCCGGCGACCTCGGCGCGGACCGCCCGCTTGTCCCCGAGGAGATCGGCCAGCGCTTCGAGGTCTCCCGCACCGTCGTCCGCGAGTCGCTGCGCGTCCTGGAGGCCAAGGGCCTGGTCAGCGCCCGTCCGAACGTGGGCACGCGCGTGCGCCCCGTGAGCGACTGGAACCTCCTCGACCCGGACATCATCGAGTGGCGCGCCTTCGGGCCGCAGCGCGACGACCAGCGCCGCGAGCTCAGCGAGCTGCGCTGGACCATCGAGCCGCTCGCGGCCCGCCTCGCCGCCGGGCACGGGCGCGAGGACGTACAGCAGCGACTCGGCGACATGGTCGAGATCATGGGCCACGCCATGGGTCAGGGCGACTCCCTGACCTTCTCGCGCGCCGACGCGGAGTTCCACTCGCTGCTCATCCAGGTCGCCGGCAATCGGATGCTGGAACACCTCTCGGGGATCGTCTCGGCCGCCCTCCAGGTCTCCGGTGGTCCGGTCACCGGTTGCGAGCGGCCGAACGACGCGGCCCTCGCCCAGCACGGCCGCATCGTGGACGCGCTCGCCTCGGGTGACGGCGCGGCCGCCGAGGGGGCGATGCGTCAACTGCTCACCGTCCACCCCGAGGTGGAGCGCGTGGTGCCCGCACCCCGCGAGCACTGACCGCATCCCGCGGTCGATGCGATCGGGACCGGGCTGCTCGACGGGCAGTGTCCGACCTCGCCGCGGCCGGGCGCCGCATCTCCCGCCGTCGGGCTCCGTCGGATCCTCCCGGGACCCGGCGGAGCCCGACGGAGACCGGCGGCATCGCCGGGGTCGGTGCCGGTGCCCGTGAAGGAGTGGCGGATGTCCGCTGCCGGGCGCAGCCGTCGCGGCTTGACCCAGGCGCTCTCGGTCGTGGACTCCTGCCGTCGGTCATGGACTTCGCTGCCCGAGGCAAGCAATCCGCGGTGACGGGGCAGGGAGCCGCGACGGTCGAGCACCGGTCATGACGATCGCTGACCGCCTCTGCCCGTGTCTGGGCGTTTTTGAGCGGTTACGGGGTGTGACTCGGGCCACGCAGATTGGGCGTAACGCTCTTCGGGACTGCGCGATGACCTAAGAGGTGACAGCCGAGGAGGGAATACGGACGCCGGTCACGGCGCTGTGCATCCTCCCGGCCCCCGCCCGCGCCGTCGGCCCATCCCCAAGCCGGCGGTCGGCTCCTGTCCGTCATGGACGGGGCCGGAAGCCGTTTTCCAACGTTCCGAGAGGTTGTTCGTGTCGGCCAGCACATCCCGTACGCTCCCGCCGGAGATCGCCGAGTCCGTCTCTGTCATGGCTCTCATTGAGCGGGGAAAGGCTGAGGGGCAGATCGCCGGCGACGATGTGCGTCGGGCCTTCGAAGCTGACCAGATTCCGGCCACTCAGTGGAAGAACGTACTGCGCAGCCTCAACCAGATCCTCGAGGAAGAGGGTGTGACGCTGATGGTCAGTGCCGCAGAGCCCAAGCGCACCCGTAAGAGCGTCGCAGCGAAGAGTCCGGCCAAGCGCACCGCCACCAAGACCGTCGCGGCGAAGGCGGTGACCACCAAGAAGGCCGCCGCCCCGGCCGCTCCGGCCGCGCCGGTCGACGATCCGGCTGAGGACGCACCCGTCAAGAAGGCCGCCGCCAAGAAGACGGCCGCCAAGAAGACCGTGGCGAAGAAGGCCGTTGCCAAGAAGACCGCGGCCAAGAAGACGACGGCCAAGAAGGACGACGTCGAACTGATCGAAGAGGAAGTTCTCGAGGAGGCCAAGGGCGGCGACGAGCCCGAGGGCACCGAGAGCGCCGGTTTCGTGCTCTCCGACGA
This sequence comes from Streptomyces sp. NPDC047079, assembly GCF_040643755.1. Taxonomy (NCBI): domain Bacteria; kingdom Bacillati; phylum Actinomycetota; class Actinomycetes; order Kitasatosporales; family Streptomycetaceae; genus Streptomyces; species Streptomyces sp. NPDC047079. The sequence continues at coordinate 170,469 of NZ_JBEYUZ010000008.1, read as the reverse complement.
GGACGAGGACGACGCGCCCGCGCAGCAGGTCGCCGCGGCCGGCGCCACCGCCGACCCGGTCAAGGACTACCTCAAGCAGATCGGCAAGGTCCCCCTCCTCAACGCCGAGCAGGAGGTCGAGCTCGCCAAGCGCATCGAGGCCGGCCTCTTCGCCGAGGACAAGCTGGCCAACGCGGACAAGCTCGCCCCCAAGCTGAAGCGCGAGCTGGAGATCATCGCCGAGGACGGCCGCCGCGCCAAGAACCACCTTCTGGAGGCCAACCTCCGCCTGGTGGTCTCCCTGGCCAAGCGCTACACCGGCCGCGGCATGCTCTTCCTGGACCTCATCCAGGAGGGCAACCTCGGCCTGATCCGCGCGGTCGAGAAGTTCGACTACACCAAGGGCTACAAGTTCTCGACGTACGCCACCTGGTGGATCCGCCAGGCGATCACCCGCGCGATGGCCGACCAGGCCCGCACCATCCGTATCCCGGTGCACATGGTCGAGGTCATCAACAAGCTCGCTCGTGTGCAGCGTCAGATGCTCCAGGACCTGGGCCGCGAGCCCACCCCGGAGGAGCTGGCCAAGGAGCTCGACATGACCCCGGAGAAGGTCATCGAGGTCCAGAAGTACGGCCGTGAGCCCATCTCTCTGCACACCCCGCTGGGTGAGGACGGCGACAGCGAGTTCGGTGACCTCATCGAGGACTCCGAGGCGGTCGTCCCGGCCGACGCGGTCAGCTTCACGCTGCTCCAGGAGCAGCTGCACTCCGTGCTCGACACCCTGTCCGAGCGTGAGGCGGGTGTCGTCTCGATGCGCTTCGGTCTCACCGACGGTCAGCCGAAGACCCTCGACGAGATCGGCAAGGTGTACGGCGTCACCCGTGAGCGCATCCGCCAGATCGAGTCCAAGACGATGTCGAAGCTGCGTCATCCGTCGCGCTCCCAGGTGCTGCGCGACTACCTCGACTAGGTCTCGACGAGAGTGCAGAGGGGCCGGTTCCCAAGGGAACCGGCCCCTCTGCGTGTGCGCGATCCGGCGAACTGGATCACTGTGGGTGTTCTACCAACACCTCGCAGTGAGGAGTGAACATGCCTCGCCACTTCGCCCGAGCACTGGTCCTGTCAGCCGCGGCGGCCTTGATAACGCTGGGATCCCCGCCGTCTGCCACGGCGGACAGCATCGTCGTCGGAGGCTTTCCGGTGGACATCTCCCAGAGTCCGTGGACGGTCGCCATCTCCAGCCGTGACCGGTTCGGGGGTACGCGGGCCGGGCAGTTCTGCGGAGGAGTGGCGGTGGACCGGTCCACGGTGCTGACCGCGGCCCACTGCATGAGTGGGGCCGTTCTCGGCGCACCACCGGGACAAGTGCGCGATCTCAGAGTCATCGCCGGACGCACGGACCTTCTGTCCGGTCAGGGCGCGGAGATCCCGGTGCACACCGCCTGGGTCAATCCCCGGTACAACGGGGAGACGAACGTCGGTGACTTCGCCGTGCTGACGCTCGCCTCCCCCCTTCCGGCGGGTTCGGTGATCGGGATGGCGGCAGCCGGTGATCCCGCCTATACCCCGGGCACGACCGCGACGGTGTACGGGTGGGGTGATGTGACCGGGGATGGCGACTACGCGCACAGCCTGCGGGCTGCGAACCTCAAGGTGCTCCCGGACGCGGATTGCGCACGGGCCTATCCCGGTGGTGTGGACGGGAAGTACGACGCCGGCTCCATGCTGTGCGCCGGAGAGCCCAGGGGGGGCCGCGACGCCTGTCAGGGGGACAGCGGAGGCCCGCTCGTCGCCCAGGGGCGCCTCATCGGCCTGGTGTCGTGGGGCAACGGCTGCGGGCGGGCGGGGAGCCCCGGAGTCTATACGCGCGTCTCCGAGGTGGTCAGGGCCCTGGGCGGCCTCCGCTGAGCACGGCGTTCCGCCTTGCGGGCGCGTCGGACGCCAGTGGTCGTCGCGTGTGGTGCCCTGGGCCGCCTCGCACGTGCCGCGGGCCGTGTCCGGCCGGCGCGTCCGGCGGGGCGCCACGAGAATGCCGGCTCGTACGCGCCGGTACGAGTACGGGCGGCCATCCCGAGTGATCGGGATGGCCGCCCGTTCACCGGCTTCGCTGCCGGTGCAGGCTCGTCGTGGGCGCGAAGTCTCAGCGCTCCTCTTCGGAGGCGCTCGGAATGGAGGTGAGCCGCTCCGTCTCGTCCTGTATCTCAGCGGCGATCTTCTTGAGTTCCGGCTCGAACTTGCGACCGTGGTGGGCGCAGAAGAGCAGTTCTCCGCCGCTCAGGAGGACGACGCGCACGTACGCCTGGGCGCCGCAGCGGTCGCAGCGGTCAGCGGCCGTCAGCGGGCTCGCGGGGGTCAGAACAGTAGTCACGTCGCCTCTTCTCTAGCTCGACGAGCTGTCGTACCAGGGTCAACATCCAACCAGGCCGAAAACGTTCCCGCTCGCGGCTTTTCCTCGAAAAGTTTCTTTCCGAGCCGGCTGTCTGCTGCCGGTTGGCGGCGAATGTGCCGTATTGCGTGTCTTGTGTAGTACGGATTCGCGCTGTCTGTCGATTGTCTCGCCCTCCCGGCGGGGTTGCCGGTTGTTCATGAGGACGTGCCCGGAGCCTAAATGGTTCATGCCTCGAAGGGAACGTGATATGCGCTTCACCTCCTGCTGTAGATCGAACGTTCGTGCGACTGTGGACTAGTGTGGGTTCGGACGAGGGTGGCGGTACAACGGCTCTACCAGGCCTCGGTACCCTCGGACCGGTGACCGAAGCCGGCCCCTTACCCCAATGGGCCACATCCAAAATTCAGCGAGGAGCGAACCGCGTGACCGCCGAGACGTCCGTGCCGTCCACAGCGCTGCTCACCGGAGCAGACCGGGACGGTTCCAACTACACCGCGCGGCACCTGCTCGTCCTCGAAGGCCTCGAGGCCGTGCGCAAGCGCCCCGGCATGTACATCGGCTCGACCGACAGCCGCGGTCTGATGCACTGCCTCTGGGAGATCATCGACAACTCCGTCGACGAGGCCCTCGGCGGACACTGTGACCACATCGAGGTGATCCTGCACGACGACGCCTCGGTGGAGGTGCGGGACAACGGCCGAGGCATCCCGGTCGACGTGGAGCCCAAGACCCGCCTGTCCGGTGTCGAGGTCGTGATGACCAAGCTGCACGCGGGCGGCAAGTTCGGCGGTGGCTCGTATGCCGCGTCCGGCGGTCTGCACGGTGTCGGTGCGTCCGTGGTCAACGCGCTGTCCGCGCGCCTGGACGTCGAGGTCGACCGTGGCGGTCACACCCACGCCATCAGCTTCCGGCGCGGCGTGCCGGGCGCTTTCGCGGGTGAGGGCCCGGACGGGAAGTTCGAGGCCAAGGGCGGCCTGCGCAAGACGAAGAAGCTGCCCAAGACCCGCACCGGCACGCGTGTGCGCTACTGGGCCGACCGCCAGATCTTCCTCAAGGACGCCAAGCTCTCCCTGGAGACGCTGCACCAGCGCGCCCGTCAGACGGCGTTCCTGGTGCCCGGCCTGACCATCGTCGTCCGCGACGAGTACGGGCTCGGTGAGGGCGGCAGCAAGGGCGAGGAGTCCTTCCGGTTCGATGGCGGGATCAGCGAGTTCTGCGAGTACCTGGCGAACGACAAGCCGGTCTGCGACGTCCTCCGCTTCTCCGGGCAGGGCACCTTCAAGGAGACCGTTCCCGTCCTGGACGACCACGGCCAGATGACGCCCACCGAGGTGACCCGGGAGCTGGGCGTCGACGTGGCGCTGCGCTGGGGGACCGGGTACGACACGACGCTCAGGTCGTTCGTCAACATCATCGCCACCCCCAAGGGCGGCACCCACGTCGCCGGCTTCGAGCAGGCCGTGACCAAGACGCTGAACGAGGTACTGCGCGCCAAGAAGCTGCTGCGCGTCGCCGAGGACGACATCGTCAAGGACGACGCCCTGGAGGGCCTCACCGCGGTCGTCACGGTACGCCTGGCCGAACCTCAGTTCGAGGGTCAGACCAAGGAGGTCCTCGGCACCTCGGCGGCGCGCCGCATCGTCGCCAACGTGGTCACCAAGGAGCTCAAGGGATGGCTGACCTCCACGAAGCGTGACGCGGCCCAGCAGGCCCGCTCCGTTCTGGAGAAGGCCGTCGCCGCCGCACGCACACGCATCGCCGCCCGTCAGCACAAGGACGCGCAGCGCCGCAAGACGGCCCTCGAGTCCTCCTCGCTGCCCGCCAAGCTCGCCGACTGCCGCAGCGACGACGTCGAGCGCAGCGAGCTGTTCATCGTCGAGGGTGACTCCGCGCTCGGTACGGCCAAGCTCGCCAGGAACTCCGAGTTCCAGGCGCTGCTGCCGATCCGCGGCAAGATCCTCAACGTCCAGAAGTCGTCCGTGACGGACATGCTGAAGAACGCCGAGTGCGGCGCCATCATCCAGGTGATAGGAGCCGGATCGGGCCGGACCTTCGATCTGGACGCGGCCCGCTACGGCAAGATCATCATGATGACCGACGCCGACGTGGACGGCTCCCACATCCGGACCCTGCTTCTGACGCTGTTCCACCGTTACATGCGGCCCATGGTCGAGTCGGGCCGGGTGTTCGCCGCGGTGCCGCCGCTGCACCGTGTCGAGCTCGTCCAGCCGAAGAAGGGCCAGGACAAGTACGTCTACACCTACTCGGACCGCGAGCTGCGCGACAAGCTCCTGGAGCTGCAGAGCAAGAACATCCGGTACAAGGACTCCATCCAGCGCTACAAGGGTCTCGGCGAGATGGACGCCGATCAGCTGGCCGAGACGACGATGGACCCGCGCCACCGCACCCTGCGCCGGATCAACCTCTCCGACCTGGAGGCCGCCGAGCAGGTCTTCGATCTGCTGATGGGCAACGACGTGGCACCGCGCAAGGAGTTCATCTCCGGCTCGGCGGCGACGCTGGACCGGTCGCGCATCGACGCATAGCCCTGGTACGGGCCGGGCGGGACCCGGCCCCCGGTACGGGCCGGGCGGGACCCGGCGAACCCGGGGCCGGGACTGGGGGCGAGGACCCGGCGTCCACCGGGCCCCTGGGCGCCGCCGGGCGTGAACGATCCGTGCCCGCGGGGGCACCACCCTTATACGGGTCACCGCCGGAATCCGCGGGGATCCGCCGGGATCCCGCGGGGTCACCGACGTCGTCCGCAGGCATCGAGGGCCCCTGCCCGTCGGCCGAGCTCCGCACCCGGCGGTGCGGCAGGCGGTGCGGCAGGCGTCTCCACCCGTGGGTGGAGACGGAGAGCGCGCCGGGTTCCACCCACGATCCACCCGAGCGCCGATCTGCCCACCAGCGGAACTCCGTAGCGTCGAAGGCGTCGACAGCACTCGCCGTCGACAGCTCCTTTTCCGCTCACGGAGGCTCTGATGTCCGGCCTTGTCAACGCGCTGGTGATCGTGGCCGTGGCGGCCTTGGTGATCCTGCGGCAGTTCCGTGCCCGCCGGGTCGACAGCGACCGGCGCTGGTGGCTCCTGCCCGTGATCCTGGCGGTCGTGGCGCTGCGCGGGAACGGCATCCTCGATGCCCGTCACCCCACCCAGTCCGCCCTGCTGCTCGGTGCCGAGCTGCTCATCGGACTGGCCACCGGGGCCGGTTGGGCCTGGACCACCCGTATATGGGCGGAGGCGGACGGTGCCGTGTGGAGCAGGAGCACCAAGGCCAGCGTGGTCGTCTGGATCGTCGGCATCGCGCTGCGGGTCGGCCTCTTCGCGCTCGGCGCGTTGCTGGGCGTCCACCAGGACAGTTCCGCCCTGGTGCTGGCCCTCGCGGGCACGTTGCTGGTCCGCGCCGGAATCCTCGTCTGGCGTGCGCAGTCCCTTGCTCCGTCGTCCCGCCCGGCCGCGGCGTACGGTGACGGCATGCCCCGGTTCACGCGGAGGGAGCGCGTATGACGGAGAGCGCGTGGACGCGCTGGCCCTCCCGTGAGGCGCTCGGCCGCAAGGGGCTCTCGGAGCCCCGGCGACTGCTCGCCTGGGCCGTGAGGATATCGGTGCTCGGCCTGCTGCTGTGGGGCGTGTTCACCCGCAGTCACCTCCGCGGCTGGGGTGCGGCCGGGGCAGCGGCGGGCGTCATCGCGACCGCGCTGATCTCCTGGGCCTTCTTCCGCACCACGCTGGCGCACAGACTCTGGCCGTCCCTGGCACTCGTCACCGCGCTGCTCGCGCTGGCGGGCGCGGCAGAGGCAACCGACCTGCGCGTCCCGGCCCTCGTGATCTGGTGCGGCTGTGGCATCGCCGCCCTGGAGCGGTTGCCGCTCGCGGCCGCTCTGCCCGTGACCTCGGTCGCCCTCGCCTCGTACTCCGCGGTCGACAACGACGAGTGGCTGACCACCGCCGCCACGGTCGCGGGCATGGCACTGGCCGGCTACGTCCTGCGCCTCGACGCCGAGGCCCGTGGCAGCGCCCAGCGGCTCTTGGCCCAGGAGCGGGCAGCCCGGGCGGCCGAGAAGGAGTCGGCGGCGCTGGCGGAACGGGCCCGGATCGCCCGGGAGATCCACGACGTGCTGGCGCACAGCCTCTCGGCGCAGCTGGTGCATCTGGAGGCGGCCCGGTTGCTGATCGAGGGCGGAGCCGACCGGGACAAGATCCTGGAACGGGTGGTGGCGGCACGCGGCATGGCCCGGGAGGGGCTTGCCGAGACCCGGCAGGCGCTCTCCGCCCTCCGTGGCGAGATGTCCCCGCTCGAGGACTTCCTCAGCGAGCTCGTCGCCACGGCGGACGGCGCAGATGTCACCGTCTCGGGTGATCGCAGGCCGCTGCCCGCCGAGGCCTCACAGGCGGTCCGCCGAGTCGCTCAGGAGGCACTGACGAACGTCCGCAAGCACGCACCGGGCGCCAAGGTGCACATACGGCTGGAGTACGCCGACCACCAAGTGACGCTGCACGTGAGGGACTCGGGCGGATCGCCGGGTGAGCTGACGGGGTCGGGGGCCGGGTACGGTCTCCTGGGCATGCGGGAGCGTGCCGAGCTCCTGGGCGGCTCGCTCGACGCCGGGCCGGGCGAAGAAGGGTTCGTGGTGACATTGAAGGTGCCCGTATGACGGAGGAGGAGAGCGGGAAGCCCGCCCGGGTCGTGGTGGCGGACGACCAGACGGTCGTGCGCGAGGGCATTGTGATGCTGCTCGGGCTGCTTCCCGGGGTGGAGGTCGTCGGCGCTGCCGGGGACGGGCACGAGGCGGTGAAACTCGTCGCCGAACTGGCCCCGGACGTCGTGCTGATGGACCTGCGTATGCCGCGCTGCGACGGAGTCGAGGCCACACGGCGCATTCGCGAGGAGTACCCCGGGACCCAGGTCGTCGTGCTCACCACCTACGCGGACGACGACTCGCTGTTCCCGGCGCTGAGAGCGGGCGCGCGCGGCTATCTCACCAAGGACGCGGGAGGGGAGGAGATCGTGCGGGCCGTACGGAGTGTTCTGTCCGGGGACGCGGGGCTGTCCCCCGGTATCCAACGGCGCCTGCTCGAGCGGCTGTCGGAGGCGGGGCCGGAACCGCCCGCACCCGCGGTGGCGCCGGACGGTCTCACCGCACGGGAGACGGAGGTACTCGTGCTGATCGCCGAGGGGCTGACCAACCAGGAGATCGCCCGCAGGCTGCATGTCTCCACGGCCACCGTGAAGACCCACATCAACAATCTCTTCGCCAAGGCGGGACTCAAGGACCGTGCCCAGGCGGTCCGTTACGCCTATGCGAAAGAGCTGGCGCGGCCCCCGTCGAAGTGAGTCACCTGATGGGGTGAAGAGCGCGGAGAAGAAGAGTCAGGGATCTTCCCGTTCTGTCCATCCTTGTGCATGAAGTCAAGCAATGGCCATTCCCGCAGACGCGGGGAAGGCCCCGAGAGTCCGGTTGAGAAGTACGAAGGCCGCGACCCGGCCCCGGCGGTCGCCGGCGAGGACGGCCAGGCGGATTACGACGACCCCTGGTACGACACGCTCGCATCCGGCTGGAGCGAACTCGACGGAACGGGCGCTCCCGCTCCCGGCGTGCCGCACATGCGCGGGGAACAGCAAGGAACCGACCGGATGGCGGACGTCTATCTGGAGGTTCAGCGCAGCGCGGCGTTCCAGGAGGTCCGCCGCAGGTACCGACGGTTTGTGATCCCGGGGCTCGCCGTCTTCTCCACCTGGTACGTCGGCTATGTGGTGGCGGCGCAGACCGCACCCGGACTGATGGGCCGGCCGGTGGCGGGATCGGTGAACGTGGCGATGCTCGCGGGGCTCGGGCAGTTCCTGACGACGTTCCTCTTCACCTGGGCGTACGCGCGGCACGCTCGGCTGCGCAGGGACCGGGCCGCGCTGGATCTGCGGTGGGACACCCAGGAGCTGACGCGGGGACTCAGGGGTGGAGAGCGGTGACCGGACACCATCAGGCTCTGGCGCTCGTGCTGTTCAGCGTCTTCGTCGCGATCACGCTGGCGATCACGACGTGGGTGAGTCGCAACCGGCATGGGTCGGCGGAGGAGTTCTATGCGGGCGGACGGCTGTTCTCGCCCATGGAGAATGGTTTTGCCATCGCGGGCGACTACATGTCGGCGGCCTCCTTCCTCGGGGTCACCGGGCTCATCGCCCTCTTCGGGTACGACGGGATGCTGTACGTGGTGGGCTTCCTGGTGGCCTGGCTCGTGGTGCTCTTCTTCGTCGCCGAACTGGTGCGCAACTGCGGGAGGTTCACGCTCGCGGACGTGATCGCGGCGCGGATGAGTGAACGACCGGTGCGGATCGCCGTCGGCACGTCCTCGGTGACGGTGTCCGTGCTGTACCTGGTGGCGCAGATGGTAGGGGCGGGCAGTCTGGTCGCGTTGCTGTTCGGGGGGACGAGCGCGGCCGCGCGCGCGTGGACGGTGGTCGTCGTCGGCGCGCTCATGGTGATCTATGTGTCGCTGGGCGGGATGCGGGCCACGACCTGGATCCAGATCGTCAAGGCCGTCCTCCTGCTCGGCGGCACGATGGCGCTGACCGTGCTGGTCCTGGTGCGCTTCCACGGGGACGTCGATGCGCTGCTGCGCACGGCGGCGGAGCGCAGTGGGCATGGGGAGGCGTTTCTGGCGCCGGGGCTGAAGTACGGCGGGGACTGGACCGCGCGGATCGACTTCATCAGCCTGGGCCTGGCGCTGGTGCTCGGCACTGCCGGGTTGCCGCACATCCTGTCCCGCTTCTACACGGTGCCGACCGCGCGGGCCGCCCGGCGCTCGGTCGTCTGGTCGGTCGGTCTCATCGGTGGCTTCTATCTGATGACGATCGTGCTCGGCTTCGGCGCTGCCGCGGTCGTCGGGCCGAACGGGGTGCGGGAGTCCAACGCCGCCGGGAACACCGCGGTGGCGCTGCTGGCGATGAAGCTGGGCGGCGGAGCGGACTCCACCGGGGGGACGATCCTGTTCGCCGTGGTCGCCGCGATCGCCTTCGCCACCATCCTCGCGGTCGTCGCCGGGATCACACTGGCGTCCTCGGCCGCCGTAGCCCACGATCTGTACGCCTCGCTGAGGCGGCGGTGGTCCAAGCCGCGCGGCGAGGTGGCGGTGGCGCGGGCCGCCGCCGTCGGCATAGGCGGACTCGCGATCGCGCTCGGGCTGCTGGCCCGCGACCTCAACGTGGCCTTCCTGGTGGGGCTCGCCTTCGCGGTCTCCGCGTCCGCGAACCTGCCGGTCCTGATGTACACGCTCTTCTGGCGCGGCTTCACGACCAGGGGCGCCGTGTGGGCGGTCTATGGCGGACTCCTGCCCGCGCTGGGGCTCGTGGTGCTGTCCCCGGTGGTCTCGGGAAGCCCCGAATCACTCTTCCCGAGCGTGGACTTCCAGTACTTCCCGCTGCAGAACCCCGGCATCGTCTCCGTCCCGCTCGGCTTCCTCGCGGGCTGGCTCGGCACGGTCACCTCGGTGGAACCGGCGGACGAGGCCAGGCACGCGGAGACCGAGGTGCGGTCACTCACGGGCGCCGGGGCGGTCTGACGGACCCGGGCGCCGGGACGGCGGAGGGCGCCCCCGGTGACGTAGGAGACGCCGTGGCTGAGGTACGAGACGAACCGTGGCTGAGGTACGAGACCAGCCGGAGCCCTACGGCGCCACCCATGTGTACTGGTGTTCCGGCCGTCCCGTGTCGCCGTACTTCAGGGAGAGCCGCAGTCGCCCCGCCTGTTCCAGGTGGCGCAGATAGCGCTGGGCGGTGGAACGGCTGAGCCCCGTCCTGGCGGCCACCTCGTGTGCCGACAGCGGCTGGGCGGCCCGGTGCAGGACGTCGCAGATCAGGTCGGTGGTGGGTTCCGACTGGCCGCTGGGCAGCCTGGGCGACGAGGAGACCGGCGCCGTACGCAGGGCGCCGAAGATGCGGTCGACCTGCTCCTGGCCCGCCACGCCTCGGCCGCCGACCCGGTCGACGGTGCGACGCAGGGCCGCGTACGAGTCGAGGCGTGTGCGCAGGGCCGCGAAGGTGAACGGTTTCACCAGGTAGTGCAGGGCGCCCAGGCGCATCGCGGTCTGGACGGTCGCCACATCGCCGGCCGCCGTGATCATGATGACGTCGGTGCCGTGCCCGCGTTCCCGCATGCGATGGACCAGTTCGAGGCCCGTATGGTCGGGCAGATAGTGGTCGAGCAGAACGAGGTCGATCGGGGCACGCTCCACGGCGGCCAGAGCCTGGGCGGCACTGTGCGCACGGGCTGCGACCCGGAAGCCAGGAACCTTGCCCACGTACTTCGCGTTGATCTCGGCGACGCGGAAGTCGTCGTCCACGACCAGGACGTCAATCATCGGGCCCCTCTCCCTCAAGCCCAGGCGAGCGTTAAGCCCGTGTTTCGGCTCCGCTGTTGTAGCGCGAGCAAAATGAGCACAACAGACTCTTGCAAGCAGAAGACGGGGTTGCGCCCACAAGACTGCTGCTGAGGCACGCACCACATCTACGGTCCGGGCCATGAGCGCAGACACCGGCCCCGCCATCGAGCTACGGGGCGCGAGCAAGACCTTCCGGACCCCGTCGGGGGGTCTGCACACGGCCGTCCGGGGCCTGGACCTGGCCGTGGGGCGCGGCGAGTTCGTCGCCGTCGTCGGACCCACCGGATGCGGCAAGTCGACGACCCTGACCCTGGTCAGCGGCCTGGAAGAACCCTCCGAGGGCGAGGTCCTGGTGGCGGGCGAGCCGGTCGCAGGGGTGGGGGACAAGGTCGGTTTCGTCTTCCAGCAGGACGCGACGTTCCCCTGGCGCACGGTGCTGTCCAACGTCATGGCGGGCCCCCGCTTCCGTGGCGTGCCCAAGGCGGAGGCCCGGCAGAAGGCGCGCGAGTGGCTGGCCAGGGTCGGCCTCGCCGCGTTCGAGGACCGCTACCCGCACCAGCTCTCCGGCGGCCAGCGCAAGCGTGTCGCCCTCGCCGCGACCTTCGTCAACGACCCCGAGATCCTGCTCATGGACGAGCCGTTCTCGGCACTCGACGTGCAGACCAGGGCGCTGATGTCGGACGAGCTGCTGGAGCTGTGGGAGGGCACCGGCGCCTCCGTCGTCTTCGTCACCCACGACCTGGAGGAGTCGATCGCCCTGGCCGACAAGGTCGTGGTGATGACCGCCGGACCCGCGACCGTGAAGCGGGTCTTCGACATCGACCTGCCGCGTCCGCGCAAGGTGGAGTCGGTGCGCCTGGAGCCGCGGTTCATAGAGATCTACCGCGAGATCTGGGAGTCCCTCGGCGAAGAGGTCCGCATCACCCGCGAGAGGGGTGCCGCCCATGTCGCCTGACGTCATCTCCGCGCCGGCCATGGTCGACACGCCCAAGCCCGACCGCGCTCATTCACGCGCGCGTGCCGCCCGCAGACGCAAGGCCGTCGTCCTGCTGGCGCGTGTGCTGCTGCTGGTCGCCGTCCTGGGACTCTGGGAGGTGCTCTCCCGGACCGAGGCCATCGACCCGTTCAACTTCTCGATGCCCTCGAAGATCTGGGACCAGATCTACACCTGGGTGACCCACGGCACCGCTCTCGGCTCGATCGGCGAGCAGATCTGGGTCACCCTCCAGGAAGCGCTGCTGGGCTGGGTCATCGGTGTGGTGGCCGGTGTGCTCTTCGGCATCGCGCTGGGGCGGATCGCCTTCCTCGCCGATGTCCTCGGCCCGTACATCAAGGTGCTCAACTCCATCCCCAGGATCGTCCTGGCGCCGATCTTCGTGATCTGGTTCGGGCTCGGCCCGTCCTCGAAGGTGGCGTCGGCCGTCGTACTGGTCTTCTTCCCGGTGTTCTTCAACGCCTTCCAAGGTGCCCGCGAGGTCGACCGCAACCTCGTCGCCAACGCCCGCATCCTGGGCGCCAGTGACCGGCGCGTGACCCTTCAGGTCGTCATCCCGTCGGCCACCTCCTGGATCTTCACCAGCCTCCACGTCAGCTTCGGCTTCGCCCTCATCGGCGCCATCGTCGGCGAGTACATAGGTGCCACCAAGGGTGTCGGTCTGCTCGTCGCCCAGTCCCAGGGCACCTTCAACGCGGCCGGTGTGTATGCCGCGATGGTCATCCTCGCGGTCGTCGCGCTGGTGGCCGAGGGACTGCTCACCTTCGCCGAGCGCCGCATCTTCCGCTGGAAGCCGTCGGAGTCCCAGGACTGATCCGCCCGTTCCGAGGACCTCTCCGCTCCGTCCTCCGGGACACCCGTTCCTCCTCCCGCACCGCCCTCTCACAAGGCTCCCGCACCGCCCTCTCACAAGGACGTGAACCGCCATGCGCAAGTCCGCCAAAATCGCCGCTCTCGCCGCGGCAGGCCTGCTCGCCGCCACTTCGCTCACCGCCTGCGCCAACGAGGCCTCCACCACCACCTCCTCCGATTCCGGCAGCAAGGGTGACGGCAAGGGCGTGAAGGTCAAGATCATGGTGGGTGGCCTGGACAAGGTCATCTACATGCCCGCGATGCTCACCCAACGGCTCGGCTACTTCCAGGCCGAGGGCCTCGACGTGGAACTGCTGAGCGAGCCGGCCGGCGTGCAGGCCGAGACCGCGCTCGTCTCCGGACAGGTCCAGGGAGCCGTCGGTTTCTACGATCACACGCTCGACCTCCAGACCAAGGGCAAGCACGTCGAGTCCGTGGTGCAGTTCTCGCACGCGCCCGGTGAGGTGGAACTCGTCTCGGAGAAGAACTCCAAGGACATCACCTCGCCCAAGGACTTCAAGGGCAAGAAGCTCGGCATCACGGGTCTCGGTTCCTCGACCGACTTCCTCACCAAGTACCTGGCGGTCAAGAACGGTGTGAACGTCAGCGAGTTCAGCCCGGTCGCCGTCGGGGCCGGCCCCACGTTCGTCTCCGCCCTCCAGAAGGGCTCCATCGACGGCGGCATGACCACGGACCCGACCGTCGCCACGGTCCTGCAGAAGAAACTCGGGCGGGTGCTCGTCGACATGCGCACCCCGCAGGGCTCGCAGGAAGCGCTGGGCGGCCCGTACCCGTCGTCCAGCCTCTACATGCAGACGGACTGGGTGAACGGCAACAAGGACACGGTTCAGAAGCTGGTCAACGCCTTTGTGAAGACCCTGAAATGGATGTCCACGCACTCCGCGGACGAGATCGCCGCGAAGATGCCCGCCGACTACTCCCAGGGCGACAAGACGCTCTACGCGAGCGCCATCAAGAGCACGCTGCCGATGTTCACCAAGGACGGCGTGATGCCCGAGAACGGGCCCGAGACCGTCGAGAAGGTCCTCAAGGCGTTCAACCCCAACATCAAGAACGCCACCATCGACCTCGACAAGACGTACACCACGGAGTTCGTCAAGAAGGCCACCGGCTGAGCCCACCCGCTGAGCCCACCGGCCGTGCCCTCAGGCGCGGGTCGCCCAGACGTAGCGATGCTCGGGGCGGCCCGCGTCGCCGTACCTGAGGCTGAGCGTGGCCCGTCCCGTGCGCTCCAGGAGCTTCAGATAGCGCTGGGCGGTCTGGCGGCTCAGTCCGGTCCGCTCGGCGATCTCCTGGGCGGACAGCGGCCCCTCGGCGTTCATTAGGGCGCGGCGCACCAGGTCCGAGGTGGAGGGGGAGTGACCCTTGGGGAGCCCCGGCTCGGAACCGGCCGACAGAGCGCCGAAGATCCGGTCGACCTCCGGCTGCTCTGCCTCACCGCCGCCGTCGAGGGTGCGACGCAGTTCGGCGTACGCCTCCAGCTTGGCGCGCAGGCCCGTGAACGAGAACGGCTTGACCAGGTACTGGAGTACCCCGTGCCGCATCGCCGCCTGGACGGTCTGCACATCACGGGCCGCCGTCACCATGATCACATCGATGTCGTGCCCGCGTCGGCGCATCTCCTGGACGACCGCGATCCCCGTGTAGTCGGGCAGGTAGTGGTCCATCAGCACCAGGTCCGGACGGGGCAGTGTTTCCATCCGGCGCAGCGCCTCGGCCGCGCTGTGCGCCTTCGCGGCCACCCGGAAGCCGGGGACCCTGGTCACGTAGGCGGCGTTGACCCGTGCGACCCGGGTGTCGTCGTCCACCACCAGTACGTCGATCGGCCGGTTCATCGCGACTCCTCCTCAAGCCCCTGGACGGGTGTCATCGGGCCGGTCCCACCGCGCGGGCGCACCCTGCGCGGGAACCAGGTCCGGGCGGTCCCCGGCACCCGGCCGTGCCGCCGCGGCGGGCTCCTCGAGCGCCTCCGGCAGGACGACGGTGAACTCCGCGCCCCCGCCCTCAGCCTCGTCCACGTGGGCACTGCCTCCCTGGCGTTCGGCGAGACGGCGCACCATCGACAGGCCAATCCCGCGCTTGCCGTGGGCCGGGGGCTGCTTGGTCGACCATCCGTCGGTGAAGATCAACTCCCGCCGCTCGGCCGGGATTCCGGGTCCTGTGTCGCGCACCCGGAGGACCGCCGTTCGCCCCTCGGCGCGCAATTCGACCTCCACGCGCGCGTGCGGTGTGCCCGCGACGGCGTCCAGCGCGTTGTCGACCAGGTTGCCCACGACCGTGACGATGCCCCTCGGGTCGATCAACCGGTCCGGCAGCAGCGTGCGGTCCGCGATCCACAGGGCCACACCACGCTCCGCGGCGACCGTGGCCTTGCCCACCAGCAGGGCGGCGAGCAACGGGTCGTGGATCTTCTCGGTGACCTGTTCCGCGGTGGCCCGGCGGTCGCCCACCACCTCGCCGACGAACTCCACGGCGTCGTCGTACATCTCCAGCTCGAGCAGTCCCAGGAGCGTGTGCATCCGGTTGGCGTGCTCGTGGTCCTGCGCGCGCAGGGCGTCGATGAGACCGCGTGTGGAGTCCAGCTCCCGGCCCAGTTGCTCCAGCTCCGTGCGGTCGCGCAGGGTGGCGACGGCGCCGCCGTCCTCGGTGGGCATACGGTTGGCGACGAGCACCCGCTGACCGCGCACCGTGAGCAGATCGGTGCCCGTGACCCGTCCGGCGAGCACATCGGTCGTACGGCCCTCGCCGAGCGCTTCGTCGAGCGACCGGCCGACGACCTCGTCGCCGATGCCGAGCAGACGTTGTGCCTCGTCGTTGAGGAGGCGCACCCGGTCCTGCTGATCCAGGGCGACGACGCCCTCCCGTATGCCGTGCAGCATCGCCTCCCGTTCCGCGAGCAGCGCCGAGATGTCCGAGAAGGCGAGATCACGGGTCTGCCGCTGCACCCTGCGCGAGATCAGATACGCGGCGAGGGCGCCGATGGCCAGGGCCGCGCCCGCGTACGCGAACAGACCCGGTATCGCGTGGATCAGCCGGGCCCGGACGCTGTCGTACTCGATGCCCACGGAGACAGCGCCGACGATCCGGCCGTGCGCGTCCCGCAGCGGCACTTTGCCGCGGGCCGAGCGCCCCAGGGTGCCGCTGTCGATCTGCATGACCTCCTTGCCCGCCAGGGCCTCACTCGGATCGGTCGAGACCGTCTTGCCGATCTGCCAGGGGTCCCGGTGCGACCAGCGCACGCGCTGCCTGTTCATCACCACGACGTACTCGGCCCCGCTGGCCTTGCGGATCCGTTCCGCCTCGGCCTGCAAGGGCCCGTCGGGCGACGGCCGGGTCGACTGGAGATCCTCGGCGATCTGCGGCTGAGCCGCCGTGGTCTGCGCGATCGCCAGGGCTCGGCGCATCGCCTGCTCGTCCAGCGTGCGACTGAGCGGGGCCAGGAACAGCCCGGTCGCGAGCACGGCGACACCCGCGGCGATCACCACCTGCATGAGCAGGAGCTGCGAGAACATCCGCCGCGGCAGACCGAGGCGCAGCCGCCGTGCAGGGGGAGATGGGCGCATGCGTACGACGGTACGGGCACGGGGGTGCCCTGCCGTAGGGGGTGTGGCGTGGATCTCCCGTGAGGCGCGCGTGGGGGCCGGGACGAGGCTCCGGCCGCCGCCGCGCGGAGCGTGTGCCTCAGCAGTGCGCGGGGTCGGCGGCGGCCGCGGAGTGAAGCTCCCGTACCGAGACGACATCCATCCGCGCCGGCGAACCCAGCGCCGCACCGCAGCTGTCCGGTCGCGGCGGCAGGGAGGCGCCCTGTGCCACGAGGACGCGCCACAGCCGGCCGTCGGTGTGGGCGACGGTGACCTCCCAGCGTGGTGCGGCACCTTCCGTGCGGACGACGGTCAGCGCGTCCGCCGCGTACTCGTGGGCCGATGTGCGCACCGCGAGCTCCGCTGCTTGCGCGGGCCGCTCCCAGGCGGATCTGCCGCGGCAGCCCTCGAGCACGACCCGCCCTTCCTGCACTCCGTGGAGGACCTCCTTCACGTGCGGTGCCTGGGCCCGCCCGTACGCGTAGCCGAAGGGAAGGACGAGGAGCGTGGGGGAGAAGCGGTGGCCGCCGAGGTGGGTGACCTCCCAGACGCCGTCGGCTCCCGAGGTCGTCAGCTCGGCCGCGAGAGGGCGGCCGAGAAGGGCACAGCAGCGGTCCCGCCTGCCGTTGGTGCAGACGAACGCGAGGGGATCACCTGTGTGGGGCCGGCCCTGGAGCGCTGCTTCGAAGGTACGGGGGTCCCCCCTGCCGAGCGCCCCGAGGTCCAGATCGAGCAGCCGTTCCGGCTCGGATGTGGTGGCGGCGTGCAGCCAAACCTTTCCGGGAACCGTGTGGGCCGCATACACCTGCCGTATGGCAGGTGTGCCGCAGTCGGCGTGCCGGCCGGGGCGGCGGATGAGCGCGATGCGCACGCCGGTGCCCTCCGCGGCCGCCTCGAGGGCGCGCCCCAGTACCGGATCCAGGTGGCTCGATGTGAGCGCCTTGGGCCCCCAGGGACCGGGCTGCTCCAAGAGCAGCCATGTCCTCGCGGTCGCCGCGGTCCCCGCGAGGGGCTCGTCGAGGTCCCGGGACGCGGTCGTGCACGTACTCACAGAGGTGAGCCTAACCTGCCTGGCTCTGCGGTGACTTCCAGCCCCCTGCCGGGGGGCGTGTTGGGGCGCTGTGGAGGCGAGCCAGGGCGTGGAAGGAGCGCGCGGAGGGCTGCCGGAGAGCGGGCCATGGCCGCTCCCCGTACTCCTCCAGGGGGGTGGTCATGGAACTCCCTGGTCTTCCGCGCGAGATGTCCACTGCGGCCTTCGTGTGCGCCGAACCACCGAAGGCCGTGCCGGCTGCCCGGCCTCCGCAGCGACCCGGCCTGACAGGGCGCTGCGAGCGCCGCTGACCGGCCTTCGTCTCGCGGGGCCACCCACTCGTATCCTGGGGCGGAATTTTCGTGCTTGGACATCGGTGGGAGAAGGGGCGCACGTTGAGTCGGTCGTCGGGTCCGCAGCAGATTCCGGTCGTGGTACTCGCCGGGTTCCTGGGGTCGGGCAAGACCACCCTGCTCAACCACCTCCTTCACCACAGCTGAGGCAGCCGCATCGGCGCCGTCGTCAACGACTTCGGGGCCATCGAGATCGACGCGATGGCGGTCGCCGGGGCGCTCGGGGACTCCACGGTCTCCCTGGGCAACGGATGTCTGTGCTGCGCCGTCGACGCAAGCGAACTCGACGGCTATCTCGACCGGCTCGCCCAGCCCTCCGCCGGCATCGACGTCATCGTCATCGAGGCCAGCGGGCTCGCCGAACCGCAGGAACTGGTCCGCATGGTGCTCGCCAGCGAGCAACCGCGTGTCGTCTACGGAGGACTCGTGGAGGTCGTCGACGCGGTGGAGTTCGACGCCACCCGCGAGAGGCATCCCGAACTCGACCGGCATCTCGCCCTCGCCGACCTCGTGGTCGTCAACAAGACAGACCGGGCCGACGACGGTGAACGGGTCCTCCGGCTCGTTCGCACTCTCAGCGACGGCGCCGCGGTCGTACCGGCCGTCTACGGGCGTATCGACCCCGGGCTCCTGTTCGACTGCCGGCCGACCGAGGAACGGATCGGGCAGCTGTCCTTCGACGACCTCCACGTGCACCACGACCACGAGCACGACGGCCACGGCCCGCACGAGGCTCATCTGCACTCGGCCTACGACAGCCTCTCCTTCCGTTCCGGCGTGCCCATGAACCCCAGGCGACTGCTGGACTTCCTGGACACCAGGCCAGAGGGCCTCTACCGGATCAAGGGATACGTCGACTTCGGCGCCGCCGACCCACGCAACCGGTACGCCGTGCACGCCGTCGGGAGGTTCCTGCGTTTCCACCCGGAGCCGTGGAGCGCGGGCGACGAGCGGCTCACCCAGCTCGTCCTCATCGGGTCCGGCATCGAAACCGCCGCCCTCCGCGGGGAACTCCAGGCGTGCACGGACGACGCCCCATCCGCCGACGAGCACAGCATGTGGGGCGTCCTTCGCTACGTCCAGGACAAGGAAAGCGAGGCCACCGGGGTCACCGACCCCGTCGGTGACCCCGCTGAACTCGCCGACCTCGAGGGCTGACCTACAGCGGTCCAGCCACCGCCGCCACCGTCTTGGCCAGGGACACACCGGAACCGTCGCGCCGCGGGTCCATCTCGGGCAGCTCGGCCGGGGTGCCGTTCTTCTGCGCGGCCCGGGCCGGCGCCGCGCCCGCCCACGCCAGTGACAGGCAGTCCTCGCCCTTGAGGAACCGCTGGCAGCGGACACCGCCCGTGGCCCGGCCCTTGCGCGGGAACTGATCGAACGGGGTCAGCTTGGCGGTCGTCTGCACCGAGTCGTCGAGCGTGCCGCGCGAGCCCGCGACGGTGAAGACCACCGCGTCGACCGCCGGATCCACCGCCGTGAAGGAGATGACCTTCGCGCCGTCCGTGAGCTTGACGCCGGTCATGCCGCCCGCCGGGCGGCCCTGCGGACGCACCTGGGACGCCGGATAGCGCAGCAGCTGCGCGTCGTCCGTGATGAAGACCAGGTCCTCCTCGCCGGTGCGCAGCTCGGTCGCCCCGACGATCCGGTCGCCCTCCTTGAGGGTGATGACCTCCAGCTCCTCCCTGTTCGCCGGATAGTCGGGAACCACACGCTTGACGACGCCCTGTGCCGTACCGAGCGCGAGGCCCGGGGAGGACTCGTCCAGCGTCGTCAGGCAGACCACCGACTCGTCCGCCTCCAGGGGCGCGAACTCCGATACCGGCGCGCCCCCGGACAGGCTCGGCCGCGTCGCCGTCTCCGGCAGCTGCGGCAGGTCGATCACGTTCAGCCGCAGCAGCCGCCCGGCGGACGTCACCACGCCCACCTCGCCGCGTGCCGTCGCCGGAACGGCGGAGACGATCACGTCGTGCTTGGCTCGCTTGCCCTCGGTGTCCTCCTCGAACGGGTCGCCGTTCGCCGTGCGCGCCAGCAGGCCCGTCGACGACATCAGCACCCGGCACGGGGCGTCCTCGACCTGCAACGGCACCGTCGGAGCCGGGGCACCCGAGGACTCCAGGAGCACCGTGCGCCGCTCCGTGGCGAACTTCTTGGCGACCGTGGCCAGTTCCGCCGAGACCAGCTTGCGCAGCTCCGCGTCCGACTCCAGGATGCGGGTCAGCTCCGCGATCTCGGCGTTGAGCCGGTCCTTCTCCGCCTCCAGTTCGATCCGGTCGTACTTGGTCAGACGGCGCAGCGGGGTGTCGAGGATGTACTGCGTCTGGATCTCGCTCAGCGAGAAACGCTCCATCAGTCGCTGCTTGGCCTGTGCGGAGTTGTCGCTGGAGCGGATCAGCCGGATGACCTCATCGATGTCCACCAGCGCAGTGAGCAGGCCCTCCACCAGGTGGAGGCGGTCGCGCTTCTTCCCACGGCGGAACTCCGAGCGGCGGCGGACGACCTCGAAGCGGTGGTCGAGGTAGACCTCCAGCAGTTCCTTGAGGCCCAGGGTCAGCGGCTGTCCGTCGACCAGCGCCACGTTGTTGATGCCGAAGGACTCCTCCATGGGCGTCAGCTTGTAGAGCTGCTCCAGGACCGCCTCCGGCACGAAGCCGTTCTTGATCTCGATGACCAGGCGCAGGCCGTGCTCGCGGTCGGTGAGGTCCTTGACGTCGGCGATGCCCTGGAGCTTCTTCGAGCCGACCAGGTCCTTGATCTTGGCGATCACCTTCTCCGGGCCGACCGTGAAGGGCAGCTCCGTGACGACGAGGCCCTTGCGGCGCGCCGTCACGTTGTCCACCGACACCGTGGCGCGAATCTTGAAGGTGCCGCGGCCCGTCTCGTACGCGTCACGGATGCCCGAGAGGCCGACGATCCGGCCGCCGGTCGGCAGGTCCGGGCCGGGGACGTGCTTCATCAGCGTGTCCAGATCCGCGTTCGGGTGGCGGATCAGGTGGCGGGCGGCGGCGATGACCTCGCCCAGGTTGTGCGGCGGCATGTTCGTGGCCATGCCGACCGCGATGCCCGAGGAGCCGTTGACCAGCAGGTTCGGGAAGGCGGCGGGCAGCGCCACCGGTTCCTGCTCCTGGCCGTCGTAGTTGGGCGCGAAGTCGACCGTGTCCTCGTCGATCGACTCGGTCATGAGGCTCGTCGCCTCGGCCATGCGGCACTCGGTGTACCGCATGGCGGCCGGCGGGTCGTCGTTGCCCAGCGACCCGAAGTTGCCGTGGCCGTCGACCAGGGGGACGCGCATCGAGAAGGGCTGGGCCATACGCACCAGGGCGTCGTAGATCGACGCGTCGCCGTGCGGATGCAGCTTGCCCATGACCTCGCCGACGACACGGGCGCACTTCACATAGCCGCGCTCGGGGCGCAGGCCCATCTCGTTCATCTGGTAGACGATCCGCCGGTGCACCGGCTTGAGGCCGTCTCGCGCGTCCGGCAGCGCCCTGGAGTAGATGACCGAGTACGCGTACTCGAGGAAGGAGCCCTGCATCTCGTCGACGACGTCGATGTCGAGGATCTTCTCCTCGTATGCATCGTCGGGCGGCGGGGTCTTCGTGCTGCGGCGGGCCATTGCTGCCGGCTCCTTCACAGTCTGTGCTGGGCATGAATGGAATCTGACGCCGACCATTGTGGACCGCCGCACCGACAACGCGGACCAGGACCCGTCCCCTAGGGGCCCCGGCCCGGCACCGGCGTGCCCCCGCGCCGTCAACGCCGTACGCTGTCCACCACCCCCCGTAATCACGGTCTCGCTCTGGGCGTACGCAGCCCGGGAACTTGGCCACTTGTCCGCACGCTTGCATACAGTGACAGGACCGGCAGGAAACCGCGGGTTTCCGCGACAGCTTCCGCGATCGAAGGGACGTACATGCCCATGGGTCACACGGCCACAGCCGAGGCAGGCTCCGGGGGCCTGACAGCGACCGAGCACCGCCTGGCCAACGGCTTGCGCGTGGTGCTCTCCGAGGACCACCTGACCCCGGTCGCGGCGGTGTGCCTCTGGTACGACGTCGGCTCACGTCACGAGGTGGAGGGCCGCACCGGCCTCGCCCACCTCTTCGAGCACCTGATGTTCCAGGGGTCGGGGCAGGTGAAGGGCAACGGCCACTTCGAACTGGTGCAGGGCGCCGGCGGATCACTGAACGGCACGACCAGCTTCGAGCGCACCAACTACTTCGAGACCATGCCGGCCCACCAGTTGGAGCTCGCCCTCTGGCTGGAGGCCGACCGCATGGGCTCGCTGCTCGCCGCCCTCGACGACGAGTCGATGGAGAACCAGCGGGACGTCGTGAAGAACGAGCGCCGCCAGCGCTACGACAACGTCCCGTACGGCACCGCCTTCGAGAAGCTCACCGCGCTCGCCTACCCGGAGGGCCACCCCTACCACCACACGCCCATCGGCTCGATGGCGGACCTGGACGCGGCCACCCTGGAGGACGCGCGCGCCTTCTTCCGCACGTACTACGCGCCCAACAACGCGGTCCTGTCCGTCGTCGGCGACATCGACCCGCAGCAGACCCTCGCCTGGATCGAGAGGTACTTCGGGTCCATCCCGTCCCACGACGGCAAGCCCGACCCGCGCGACGGCTCGCTGCCCGACATCATCGGCGGGCAGCTGCGCGAGGTCGTCGAGGAGGAGGTCCCGGCGCGTGCCCTCATGGGCGCCTACCGGCTGCCGCACGACGGCACGCGCGCGTGTGACGCGGCGGATCTGGCCCTCACCATCCTCGGCGGCGGCGAGTCCTCCCGTCTCTACAACCGGCTCGTGCGGCGCGACCGCACCGCCGTCGCCGCCGGCTTCGGCCTGCTCCGGCTCGCCGGGGCGCCCTCCCTGGGCTGGCTGGACGTGAAGACCTCAGGTGACGTCGAGGTGCCCGTCATCGAGGCCGCCATCGACGAGGAGCTCGCCCGGTTCGCCGAGGAGGGACCCACGGCCGAGGAAATGGAGCGTGCCCAGGCCCAGTTGGAGCGCGAGTGGCTGGACCGCCTCGGCACGGTCGCCGGCCGCGCAGACGAACTGTGCCGGTACGCCGTGCTGTTCGGCGACCCGCAGCTCGCGCTGACCGCCGTGCGACGGGTGCTCGACGTGACCGCCGAGGAGGTGCAGGAGATCGCCAAGGCCCGTCTGCGCCCCGACAACCGCGCGGTCCTCGTGTACGAGCCGGTCGCGGCCGAGGCCGAGAGCGCTCAGGCCGCCGAGACCACCGCCGCCGAAGACACGAGCAACGACGAGGAGTCG
Source organism: Streptomyces sp. NPDC047079 (assembly GCF_040643755.1). Lineage (NCBI taxonomy): Bacteria > Bacillati > Actinomycetota > Actinomycetes > Kitasatosporales > Streptomycetaceae > Streptomyces > Streptomyces sp. NPDC047079. The sequence goes on along the minus strand of NZ_JBEYUZ010000008.1, from coordinate 147,605 downwards.
GCGAAGTGACCGAGCTCGCGACCATGGACTTCCACCCGCAGCCCCAGCCCGGCGCGGCCCGCCCCTGGGCGTTCCCCGCGCCCGAGCGCGGTGCCCTCGACAACGGCCTGACGGTGCTGCGCTGCCACCGCCCCGGCCAGCAGGTCGTCGCCGTCGAGGTGCTCCTCGACGCGCCCCTTGACGCCGAGCCGGCCAGCCTCGACGGCGTCGCCACGATCATGGCGCGTGCCTTCTCCGAGGGCACCGACAAGCACTCCGCCGAGGAGTTCGCCGCCGAGCTGGAGCGCTGCGGCGCCACCCTCGACTCGCACGCCGACCACCCCGGTGTGCGCCTGTCCCTCGAAGTGCCCGTCTCCCGCCTGTCGAAGGCACTCGGGCTGCTCGCCGACGCCCTGAGGTCGCCGGCGTTCGACGACAGCGAGGTCGAGCGCCTGGTGCGCAACCGCCTCGACGAGATCCCGCACGAGATGGCCAACCCGGCCCGCCGCGCCGCCAAGGAACTCTCCAAGGAGCTGTTCCCGGCGTCCTCGCGGATGTCGCGCCCGCGTCAGGGCACCGAGGAGACGGTCTCCAACATCGACGCTGCGGCGGTCCGCGCCTTCTACGAGCGCCATGTGCGGCCCTCCACGGCCACCGCCGTCGTGGTCGGCGACCTCACCGGCGTCGACCTCGACGAGCTCCTCGGCGAGACGCTCGGAGCCTGGACGGGGGCACCCGCCAAGCCGCGCCCCGTGCCCCCGGTGACCGCCGACGACACCGGCCGCGTGATCATCGTGGACCGCCCCGGTGCCGTCCAGACACAGCTGCTGATCGGCCGCGTCGGCGCGGACCGACACGACCGGGTGTGGCCCGCACAGGTGCTCGGTACGTACTGCCTCGGCGGCACCCTCACCTCCCGCCTGGACCGCGTCCTGCGCGAGGAGAAGGGCTACACCTACGGGGTGCGGGCGTTCGGCCAGGTGCTGCGTTCCGCGCCCGACGGCACCGGCGCCGCGATGCTGGCCATCAGCGGTTCCGTCGACACGCCGAACACCGGCCCGGCGCTCGACGACCTCTGGAAGGTGCTGCGCACCCTCGCCGCCGAGGGGCTGACGGACGCCGAGCGTGATGTCGCCGTGCAGAACCTGGTGGGTGTGGCGCCGCTGAAGTTCGAGACCGCGGCGGCCGTCGCGAGCACGCTCGCGGACCAGGTCGAGCAGCACCTGCCGGACGACTACCAGTCGACCCTGTATCAGAAGCTCGCCGACACAGGCACGGTCGAGGCCACGGCCGCCGTCGTGAACGCCTTCCCGGTGGACCGGCTGGTGACCGTTCTGGTGGGCGACGCCGCGCAGATCGAGGAGCCCGTCAAGGCGCTGGGCATCGGCGAAGTGCGCGTCGTCCGGGCCGAGTAGAGGCGCTGCCCGCGCGTCCGGAGCCGCGACGCTCAGAAGGGCCCGGGTGACGCCTTCCGTCACCCGGGCCCCCTCTCGAGGAATTTGTCCGTATTGCCATGGAGGCTGCCTCTCTGCCCTGTGGGATGCGCTACAAACCCCCTGATCGGTTTGCCGACCGAAAGAGGCTCCTTTTAGCGTCTGTCGGGCTGTCCGTCAGGCAGTGCGCCGCATCCGCGGCACCGGACAGCCATCGCCGAGTCCCCGTACGGCGCGAGCCAGGGGAGCCGGGGACCCACCCTCCTGTCGCCGCCTTCGCGGCCGGCGGGGCCCATGCAGTCCCTGGGGTGAATCGGGCGTCAGCCCGTAGGAGACCTTCCTGCTCCGAACCCGTCAGCTAACCCGGTAGGCGAGAGGGAAGGAAAGGACCAGCCACTTCATGGCGTTCACCTGCGCCACCGGGAAGCACCGCCGTCCCAGCCGCATGCGGCGTACGACCGCGAACGCCGTGGGTGTCGCGGCGCTCACCACCACCGGCGTCATCGGCACCCTGGCCGCCCCGGCCTTCGCCGCCGGGCACCCTGTCGAGGAGACGGGACTGATCCGGGCCGTCAGCCTCGGCGACTCGGTCGCGGAGAAGATCGACGCCCAGGCCGCCGCCCAGAAACAGGCCGCCGAGCAGAAGAAGGCCGCGGAGGCCGCGCGCCGGCAGGCCGCGGAGAAGGCGCGCAAGGAACGCGAGGCCAAGGAGCGCGCCGCCCGCGAGGCCGAGCGCAGGCGCCTGACCGCGTACGTGGCGCCGATCCTCCACTCCTACGTCTCCACCGGCTACAGGACCGGCGGCTCCCTGTGGTCCTCCGGCACCCACACCGGCATCGACTTCCATGCCGCCACGGGCACGCCTGTGCACGTGGTCGGCTCGGGTGCCGTCGTCGAGATCGGTTGGGGCGGCGCGTACGGCAACCAGATCGTCGTCAAGATGAACGACGGCACCTACACGCAGTACGGCCACCTGTCCTCCATCGGCGTCTCCGTGGGCCAGAGCGTCACCCCGGGAGAGCTGATCGGCCTCTCCGGGGCGACCGGCAACACAACCGGTCCGCACCTCCACTTCGAGGCGCGCACCACCCAGGAGTACGGCTCGGACATCGACCCTGTCGCCTACCTCCGATCGCACGGCGTGAACGTCTGACAGCGGGCCGCCGTGCGGCGCGCCCGTATGTGACGACCCCGGCCCATCGGCCGGGGTCGTCGTCGTTTCGGACTGCTGTCTGTCCAAAAAATATCCATGGATTTCGGCTCGCCGTCGGAAATTCAGGCGAGCTGCAATAGAGTCGGCGGGACACACGTCAACCGTCGACGTTTCACGGGTATTAAGGCGGAGGTCGGTCATGCGTATTCCGGCGCACTCGGTATGCACGGCGATCCGTGACGACATCGTCGCGGGTGTCTACGAGCGCGGCGGCCGGCTCACCGAGGAGCTCCTCGCCCGCCGCTACGGCGTCTCCCGCGTCCCCGTGCGCGAGGCCCTGCGCACCTTGGAGGCCGAGGGCTTCGTCGTCACCCGCAGGCACGCGGGCGCGTGTGTCGCGGAACCCACCGAGCAGGAGGCCGCCGACCTTCTGGAGATGCGGATGCTGCTGGAACCGCTGGGGGCAGCGCGGGCCGCCCAGCGCCGCACCGAGGCCCACCTCAAGGTGCTGCGCGGCCTGGTCAGGCTGGGCCAGGAGCGCGCCAGGAGGGGCGGCAGCGAGGATCTGCGGTCTCTGGGCGGCTGGTTCCACGAGACCTTGGCGCAGGCCTGCGGGAGCCCCGTGCTCACCTCGACACTCGCCCAGCTGCGGCACAAGATCGGCTGGATGTACGTGGTCGAGGCGCCGGTCGATCCCGTGGAGTCCTGGGCCGAGCACGGCGGAATCGTGGACGCCGTCGCGCGCGGGGACAGCGAGCGGGCGCGCGCCATCACGGCGCTGCACACCGAGCGCATGACCGTCGCGCACCGGCTGCGCTTCCCCGGCGCGGGCGACCGCGCGGAGCGTGTGAGGGCTTCGCAACACACCGTAAACGCGTCCGGTTCCCGGTATTAACACAGGCGCCGTATACAAAGAGGGGTATTCGGCGAAGCCTATTCCGGCTGCCCTGTTCCCGCGTGCCCGGTAAAACCGGCATGCGTGAATTCCGTGTGCCGCGCGTAATTTCTCGTGACGGCGCCATATTCCGCGGGCGCCGGGCCGAGGGGCAGTCACCGGAGAGGGCCCGCACGGAGGCGCCGAACACCTCAGGGCCGGTGCCCGAAGACGGCGGAAGCCGCGTCCGCCCCGAGGGCGCGACGCGGCTTCCGCAACCGTGGTGTCCGAAGGGTCAGACCGTCTCGGGAAGCTCCTCGAGCCCCTCGGCGACCAGCTTGGCCAGGCGGTCCAGCGCGGCGTCCGCGCCCTCCGCGTCGGAGGCCAGGACGACCTCCTCGCCGCCCTGGGCGCCGAGGCCGAGAACCGCCAGCATGGACGCGGCGTTGACGGGGTTGCCGCCGGCCTTGGCGATCGTCACGGGGACCCCGGAGGCCGTGGCTGCCCGGACGAAGATGGAGGCGGGGCGGGCGTGGAGGCCCTCGGCCCAGCCGACGTTGACGCGGCGCTCAGCCATGTGTTGCTGCCCTTCAGGTGTTCAGGGTTGTCTAGACCAGTTTTCCATATGATGAAGCGTTTCCGGGCCGTGCGGAAGTCCCCTCCCGTGCCGGTCCGGATGCTGGACGGTCCCCGCTCGGCTTCCCCAGCCTGCCTCGCGCCGTTGTCGGACGCGAGCCGTACTCTGGGGCCCATGCAGACCGCGTCGGATCGGCACGAGTACCCCGCCCACTGGGAAGCCGACGTGGTGCTGCGCGACGGTGGCACCGCGCGCATCAGACCCATCACCGTCGACGACGCCGAGCGCCTCGTCAGCTTCTACGAGCAGGTCTCGGACGAGTCGAAGTACTACCGCTTCTTCGCGCCGTACCCCCGCCTGTCCGCCAGGGACGTCCACCGCTTCACACACCACGACTTCGTGGACAGGGTGGGACTCGCGGCCACGGTCGGCGGCGAGTTCATCGCCACCGTACGCTATGACCGCATCGGCGCCGGCGGCATGCCCGCCTCCGCGCCGGCCGACGAGGCCGAGGTCGCCTTCCTCGTGCAGGACGCGCACCAGGGACGCGGGGTCGCGTCCGCGCTTCTCGAACACATCGCGGCGGTCGCCAGGGAGCGCGGTATCCGTCGGTTCGCCGCCGAGGTGCTGCCCGCCAACTCCAGGATGATCAAGGTGTTCACGGACGCCGGGTACCAGCAGAAGCGCAGCTTCGAGGACGGCGTCGTACGCCTGGAGTTCGACCTGGAGCCCACCGACCGCTCGCTGGCGGTGCAGCGGGCGCGGGAGCAGCGGGCCGAGGCCCGGTCGGTGCAGCGGCTGCTCGCGCCCGGCTCGGTCGCCGTGATCGGCGTGGGCCGCAGGCCCGGGGGAGTGGGCCGCAGCATCCTCGGCAACCTCAGGGACGGCGGGTTCACCGGCCGCCTGTACGCGGTGAACAAGGCCTTCGACGAGCTGAGGGAACTCGACGGGGTGCCCGCCCACCGGTCCGTCCGCGAGATCCCCGAGCCGGTGGACCTCGCGGTCGTCGCCGTCCCCGCGGAGCACGTTCCCGAGGTGGTCGCCGAGTGCGGCGAGCACGGGGTGCAGGGACTCGTCGTGATCTCCGCGGGCTACGCCGAGAGCGGGCCGGAGGGGCGGGAGCGGCAGCGGGCGCTGGTGCGACAGGCGCGGTCGTACGGAATGCGGATCATCGGGCCCAACGCCTTCGGGATCATCAACACCTCGCCGGACGTGCGGCTCAACGCCTCCCTCGCCCCCGAGATGCCGCGCACCGGGCGCATAGGGCTGTTCGCCCAGTCCGGCGCCATCGGCATCGCCCTGCTCTCCCGGCTGCACCGGCGGGGCGGAGGCGTCACCGGGGTCACCGGGGTGTCTACCTTCGTCTCCTCCGGGAACCGGTCGGACGTCTCCGGCAACGACGTCCTCCAGTACTGGTACGAGGACTCGGACACCGATGTCGCCCTGATGTACCTGGAAACCATCGGCAGCCCGCGCAAGTTCAACCGGCTCGCACGGCGCACGGCGGCGGCCAAGCCGCTGGTCGTGGTGCAGGGCGCGCGGCACGGAAGCGCCCCCCAGGGCCATGCCGTACGGGCCACGCGCCTGCCGCACGCCACGGTCTCCGCGCTGCTGCGGCAGGCCGGGGTGATCAGGGTGGACACGATCACGGAACTGGTGGACGCGGGGCTGCTGCTGGCCCGCCAGCCGCTGCCCGCCGGACCGCGGGTGGCGATCCTAGGCAACTCCGAGTCGCTCGGCCTGCTGACCTACGACGCGTGTCTCACGCAGGGACTGCGCCCCTTGCCGCCGCTCGACCTGACGACCGCGGCGTCGGCCGAGGACTTCCACCGGGCGCTGACCGCGGCGCTGGCCGACGACGCGTGCGATGCCGTCGTGGTGACGGCCATCCCGACGGTGGCGGAGACCTCGGCCCAGGACGCAGCCCTGGCGGAGGCCCTCCGCTCGGCCGCCGCCGCGGCCCCCGCGAAGCCGGTGCTGGTGGTGCACGTCGAGCTGGGCGGGCTCGCCCAGGCGCTGTCCGCCGCGGCCAGCACCTCGCCCCAGGCCCAGCGCACCGACCCCCCGCCCCCGGCGGAACCTCCGCTCACCCCCGTCCAGGCCCCGGCAAACGCCCGCCTGATCCCCGCCTACCCCGCCGCCGAACGCGCCGTCCGGGCCCTGGCGGAAGCCGTCGGGTACGCCCAGTGGCGGCGCGACACCGCCGAGCCCGGCAAGGTGCCCGAGTACGACGACATCGACGAGAAGGGCGCCGCCGCGCTGATCGGGCGCCTGCTCGCGCGGGGCCAGGGCCTCACGCTCGGTTCGGACGAGACGTGCGACCTGCTGGCCCGCTACGGAATCCACGTCCGAAGGGCCCTGCCCGCGCCCACCCCAGACGCCGCCGCCCAAGCCGCGCGGGCGATCGGCTACCCGGTCGCCCTCAAGGCCACCGCCCCGCATCTGCGGCACCGCGCCGACCTGGGCGGAGTCCGCCTCGACCTGGCCGACGAGGAACAACTGCGGCGCGCTTACGCGGAGTTGACCGAGCTGTTCGGGAAGCCGGAGGAGCTGCGGCCGGTCGTGCAGGGCATGGCACCACGCGGCGTGGACACACTCGTACGCGCCGTGATCGACCCCGCGGCCGGGGCCGTGCTGTCGTTCGGGCTCGCCGGGGCCGCCTCGCAGCTGCTCGACGACATGGCGCACCGCTTGATTCCGGTCACCGACCGCGACGCCACCTTCCTGGTCCGGTCCATCCGGACAGCCCCACTCCTGTTCGGCTGGCGCGGCTCCGCCCCCGTGGACACGCCTGCCCTCGAGGAGCTGATGCTGCGCGTATCACGCCTGGTCGACGACCATCCCGAGGTCGTCGCGGTCACCCTGGAGCCCGTGGTCGTCGCGCCCCGCGGCCTGAGCGTGCTCGGCGCCACCGTGCGGCTCGCGCCGCCGCCCGCCCGGGGCGACCTCGGCCCGAGGACGCTCCCGCCGTACTGAGCGCCGACGAGCGGTGCCTCGCAGTCAGTGCGCCCCCGTAGGATGGACGTCATGGCCAAGACCAGTACGACGACCCAGGGGCTGCGCGCGGCGATCGAGCGCAGCGGCTACTACCCGGCTCTCGTGGCCGAAGCGGTGGATGCCGCGGTGGGCGGCGAGCCCATCCGGTCGTACCTGGTCCACCAGGAGACCACGTTCGACGCCAACGAGGTGCGTCGTCACGTGACCGTGCTGGTCCTCACCGGCACCCGCTTCATCGTCAGCCACACCGACGAACAGGCCGCGGACGACACCTCCCCGACGCCGTACGCCACGACGTCGACGGAGTCCGTGAAGCTCGGCCGGATCTCGTCGGTCGTCGTCAGCCGCGTGGTCGCCAACCCTGAGGCGTACTCGCCGGGCACCCTGCCCCGCGAGGTCGTCCTGACCATCGGCTGGGGCGCCGTCTCCCGCATCGACCTGGAGCCCGCGGCCTGCGGCGACCCCAACTGCGAGGCGGACCACGGCTACACGGGCAGTTCGACGGCGGACGACCTCAGCCTTCGCGTCAGCGAGGCCGGGGACGGCCCGGAGACGGTGCGCCAGGCGCTCGCCTTCGCACAGTCCCTCTCCGAGGCGACCGCGGATCCGAACCTCTGATGGCGCTGCCCACCTGGGAGGACCACCCGGAGCCGCTCGCCGCCGGGTCCGCGCCCCTGCCCCAGTACGGATCCGGTTCCCTCGCCGACCTCCTGCCCACCCTGGCCGCGGGCATGGGTGTGCCCGGCCAGACCCCCGTGATTGCGGAACTGACCGCCGCCGACCGCAACTGCCTCTTCCTGATCGACGGCCTCGGCTGGGAGCAGCTGAAGGCGCACCCCGACGAGGCGCCCTTCCTCACCTCGCTGCTGGCGTCCTCCCGCGGCGGCACCGGCCGCCCCCTCACCGCGGGCTACCCCGCGACCACCGCGACCTCGCTCGCCTCGGTCGGCACCGGTCTGCCGCCGGGCGCGCACGGCCTGCCCGGATACACGGTCCGCAACCCGGCGACCGGTGAGCTGATGAACCAGCTCCGCTGGCAGCCCTGGACCGACCCGCGCGCCTGGCAGCCGTACCCGACCGTCTTCCAGCTCGCGGACGCGGCCGGTGTGCACACCGCCCAGGTGTCCTCCCCGAGCTTCGAGCGCACCCCGCTCACCGAGGTCGCGCTCAGCGGCGGCACCTTCCACGGCCGGCTGACCGGCGAGGACCGCATGGACCTGGCGGCCGAGCAACTGGCCGCCGGCGACCGCTCCTTGGTGTACACGTACTACGCCGAACTCGACGGGGCAGGCCACCGCTACGGCGTCGACTCGGACACCTGGCGCGGCCAGCTCATGTATGTCGACCGGCTCGCCCAGCGTCTGGCGGAGCAGCTGCCGCCGCGCACCGCGCTGTACATCACCGCCGACCACGGCATGCTCGACATCCCGTTCGACGAGCGGCACCGTATCGACTTCGACGAGGACTGGGAGCTGCGCGCGGGAGTCGCCCTGCTGGGCGGCGAGGGTCGCGCCCGGCACATCTACGCCCTGCCCGGCGCCCAGAACGACGTCCTGACCTGCTGGCGCGAGGTGCTCGGCGAACAGTTCTGGGTGGCCTCGCGGGACGAGGCGATCGCCGCAGGCTGGTTCGGCCCCCACATCGACGAACGGGTGTACGGGCGCATCGGTGACGTGGTCGCGGCCGCCCACGACGACGTGCTCCTCATCGCGTCGGAGCGGGAGCCGAAGGAGTCGTCGATGGTCGGCAACCACGGCTCGATGACGCCTGTGGAACAGCTGGTTCCGCTGCTCGAGGTCCGCACCTGAGCCCGGGACGCACCTCGCGCACCCTTGTCTCCCATTGACCTCCGCCCTCCCTCCGCACTGCCCCGAAAGGCCGCACGTCCCATGCCTGAGCTGGTGTTCTTCTCCGGAACGATGGACTGCGGGAAGTCGACACTGGCTCTCCAGATCGAGCACAACCGCTCGGCGCGGGGTCTTCAGGGCATGATCTTCACGCGGAACGACCGGGCCGGTGAAGGGAAGTTGTCCTCACGGCTCGGCCTGGTGACGGACGCGGTGGAGGTCGCGGACGGGCAGGACCTCTACGCCTACCTGGTCGACCATCTCTCACAGGGCCGCCGCGCCGACTATGTGATCGCGGACGAGGCCCAGTTCCTGGTGCCGGAACAGATAGACCAACTGGCCCGGGTGGTCGACGACCTCGGACTCGACGTCTATGCCTTCGGCATCACGACCGACTTCCGCACCAAGCTCTTCCCCGGCTCCCAGCGCCTGGTGGAGCTGGCCGACCGGGTCGAGGTCCTCCAGGTGGAGGCCCTGTGCTGGTGCGGCGCCCGCGCCACCCACAACGCCCGCACCGTCGGCGGCGCGATGGTGGTCGAGGGCGCCCAGGTCGTCGTGGGCGATGTCAACCAGTCCGCGGACGAGGTCGGCTACGAGGTGTTGTGCCGCCGCCACCACCGACGCCGGATGACGGCGGCCACGGCTCGCGCGGCCGCCCTCTCCCCGGACGTCCTGCCGGTGCCGTCCACCTGACCGACCCACCGGCTCAGCCGAAGGCTCAGTCGAGCCGACTGACCACCGAGAACGTCGCGCCCTCCGGATCCGCGACGGTGACCACACGGCCGAGGTCCGTGACGCACGCGGGGCGCACCACACGCCCACCCAGGGCGGCGACCTTCTCGGCCGTCGCGTCGACGTCCGTGACCTGGAAGTACGTCATCCAGTGCGGGCCACGGTCACGGGGAAGGGCGGAGCCGACGCCGTGGATACCGGCGACCGGACGGCCCTCGATGTGCACATGGACGTAGTCGGGGCCGCCGCGCAGGACCGGATCCCGTCCGGATGCGAAGACGGTCCGGTAGAACTTCGCGACGCCCGCCGTGTCGTAGGTGAGCAGTTCGTTCCAGGCGGGAGCCCCGGGGACACCCGTCAGGCCCGTCGCGAGGTGCTCGGCCGACTGCCAGACGCCGAACACCGCGCCCATCGGGTCCGAGGCGATCGCGAGCCGTCCGGCCCCGGCCACGTCGAGCGGACCGACCGCGACCGTACCGCCGCAGCTGCGGATCGTCTCGGCGGTCGCGTCCACGTCGTCCGAGGTGAAGTACGGCGTCCAGGTGATCGGCAGATGGCGGTCCGGCGGCAGCCGGCCGATGCCCGCCACCTCGTGGCCGTTCAGCACGGCCCGCACATACGGCCCCAGCGGCCGGAGTCCCGGCCGGAACTCCCAGCCGAACAGCGCCGCGTAGAACTCCTGGGCCGCGGCCATCCCGTGCACCATCAGACTTGCCCAGCACGGTGTGCCGGGCGGGTGCCACGCGTTCGTCGGGCCGTTCGGGTCGTACGACCTCCACGCCTCGGTCATGGTCACTCTCTTCTCGGCCACTCGTGGCGGCCGCTCGGCTTCCATCGCGTGCGCATGTGTCGCGCACGCGCAGGTGCACGCCCGGTGCCGATGCTCGCACCACATTTCGCCTCGCGCGCCGCGACCGCGCCGAGGTGCGGCGCCCGGGGCGGCGGAGACGACGTCCCGTGTGTCCCTGTCGTTGCGGCGGGGTGGCCCTGTGCGGTCCATCGGGTTTACGGCGTGTGTCCGATCCCGTACGAACGGTGATCGGGGCTTTCCGGCGGAGCAGAGTAGCGGGACCGGGGCGCGACGGCCACCCCGTGCGCGAGGATGGGGGCCATGAAGGCCATCATCTCCGCATCCGAACTTGCCGGTGAGCTGGCGGGACGGCGTCCGCCGACGCTCCTGGACGTCCGCTGGCAGCTGACCACCACGGCCGACGCCGCTCCCTTCGACGGCCGCGCCGCTTACGCGGCCGGACACATTCCGGGTGCCATCTTCGTGGACCTGAACGCCGACCTCGCGGATCCGCCCGGGCCCGGCGGCCGGCATCCGCTGCCCGGCACGGATCGATTCGGTGCCGCCATGCGGGCCGCGGGCGTCTCCTCGGACCGGCCGGTGGTCGTATACGACGGCGGACCGGGCTGGGCCGCCGCGCGCGCGTGGTGGATGCTGCGCTGGACGGGTCACCCGGATGTGCGGGTGCTCGACGGCGGACTGGCCGCCTGGGAGGGGCCCTTGGCCGCCGGAAGCGAGGAGCCCGCTTCCGGCGACTTCCGGCCCGCGCCGGGCGCACTGCGTGTGCTCGACGCCGATGGCGCCTCGGAGCTCGCCCGCACGGGGGTGCTGCTGGACGCACGGGCGGGTGAGCGCTACCGGGGCGAGGTCGAGCCCATCGACCCGGTAGGCGGTCATGTCCCGGGCGCGGTGTCCGCGCCGACGACGGAGAACCTGACGGAGACCGGCCACTTCCGGCCCATCGCCGAACTCGCCGAACGCTTCAAGGCGCTCGGCGTGACGGAGGGCACGGAGGTCGGCGTGTACTGCGGATCGGGCGTCTCCGCGGCACAGGAGGTGCTGGCGCTCGCGCTCGCCGGGATCCCCGCCGCGCTGTACGTGGGCTCGTGGTCGGAGTGGTCGTCGGACGGCAGTCGCCCGGTCGCGGTGGGCCCCGACCCGCAGTGAGCGCCGGGTAGCCGACTCAACCCCCGGTACGGGGCACACGCGACCGCGTGTGCCCGGTACCGGTGTGGCCTCTGTTCCCTCCGGTGCGTCCGCCGGCTCCCGCGGATTGCCGGCGGTGGGGCGACTATTCCTGCTTCTTGCGTCGAGTCCCGAACACGATCTCGTCCCAGCTGGGAACCGCCGCCCTGCGACCCGGACGGACCCCGTCCGCTTCGGCCTGACGGTCCGTCGCGCCGATGAGGCGGTCGCGGTGGCTGGCGACCGTGCGGGGCATCAGTACGTCCGCGTACGCCGCACCGGCCGAGGCCGATGCCGCGGGCGCCGGGGGTTCCTCCGCCGCGGGTTCCTCGACGGGCTCCTCCTGCGGTTCCGCGGGCCGCTCCGGTACGACCATGTCGCCGCGGAAGCTCGGCACCGCCTCCAGGAGGCTGGTGAGCGAGTCCCGCTCACCGGTGCTCTCCTCGGCGGGCTCCGGCGACTGCGAGGGCAGGACGGGCCGGTCGGCCGGGCGGTCCAAGGGGCGGTGGCCTTCGCGCGGCAGCCGTGCGATCCGCGGTACGAACGGGTAGCTCGGTTCGGGTGCCGCGAGGTCGTCGGACTCCCCGATCAGCGAACGCGCCTCGTCGTCGACGGCCTGGACGAGCCGCCGGGGCGGGTCGTACGTCCAGCTGGCCGAGTGCGTCTCGCCCGCGACCCGGTAGACGAGCAGGACCTCCCAGGTGCCGTCGTCGCGGCGCCAGGAGTCCCACTGGACCGTGTCCTTCTCGGCGCCGCGCATCATCAGCCGTTCCTGGACGGCCTCGCCGAGCTGGGGGCCGGCGTTCTCCCCGGGCCGACGCACGGGCGTCTTGCGGGCCCGCTCGGCCATGAAGGCACGCTCGGCGAGGACCGGGCCCTCGAAGCGGCGCACACGGTCGACCGGAATCCCGGCGAGCTGTGCGACCTCTTCGGCGGACGCCCCGGCCCGTATGCGCGCCTGGATGTCTCGGGGGCGGAGATGGCTCTCCACCTCGATCTCGATCTGGCCGAGGCGGGGACGGTCGCCGCGCACGGCGGCGCGGAGCCGTTCGTCGATCGGAAGCGTGTACTCCGTGCTGTCCGCAGCCTTCAGCACCAGCCGTGTGCCGTCATTGGAGACGGCCACGACACGCAGTTCGGGCATGGGGACCTCCCGGGTGGTGCCTGCCGACGTCACGTGCGTCGCTGCTTCCGCTAGTCGAGTGTGGCCTGCCCGGGTGCAGCCTGCCACAACCTTGCCGAGTTGCCCGGCGTGTCGGGCGGGGGCCCTGGATCGCCGTTATGGCACGGTTACCTATTCGCAACGCTAAGTGACCAACTCCGTCACCCTGTGCAACTAGCCCCCTCCCGGCGGTCCGGCAAGGCCCCGGACGCCTGGCGGGAGACCGGACCCAGGGCTCGCAACAGTACTCCATTCGGGCCACCTGCGTGGATCGGCACGCCGCCCAACTTCTGGCAAGGTGCGCGAGTTGGCCGCCCGATGCGCCGTTTTCGTGCCCGTCAAACGTGGCGCACCTCACTCAATCACCCGAAACGGAACCAATGGTGAGGAGCCTGCGCCCCCCTTCCCGTGCGGGCGGACGAGTACCCCCGGCGGGTTGGACGGGCCCGTGGGGGCTGCTGAGGGTGAAAGGGAGACGCGCGCCGTGGACGCGCGGCGAAGCGGGCGTAGGTGTCGAAGCGGAATCCGGGCGGCAAAGCGGGGCGATTCGGCCGGATATGAGCGCCCGTCAGGAGCCCATCACCCGGCGGAGGTAGTCGTTCGCGAAGCGCCGGTCCGGGTCGAGCCGGTCCCGCACCGCGATGAACTCCCCGAAGCGCGGATAGACCTCGGCGAAGTACTCCGCGTCGCGCGTGTGCACCTTGCCCCAGTGCGGTCGTCCCTCGTGTGCCGTGAAGATCCGCTCGGCGGCGGTGAAGTATGCCTGATAAGGCGTACCGCGGAACATGTGTACGGCGATGTAGGCGGTGTCCCGTCCGGACGCCGTGGACAGGGTGATGTCGTCGGCCGGGGCGGTGCGCACCTCGACGGGGAAGCTGACGCGAAGGCCCGAACGGTCGACCATGGCCTTCAGTTCGCGCAGCGTCTCCACCAGGGCAGCGCGCGGGACGGCGTACTCCATCTCCACGAACCGCACCCGCCGCGGAGAGGTGAAGACCTTGTAGGGGATGTCGGTATAGGTGCGGGCCGACAGGGCGCGGCTGGAGATCCGGGCGATCGCCGGGATGGTGGCGGGAACGGCGCGGCCGACCCAGTTGACCGCCTGGAAGACGCCGTTGGACAGGAACTCGTCCTCGAACCAGCCGCTCAGCCGCCCGACCGGCCTCTCGGGACCGGCGCTGCGGTTGTTGCGCTTGGTGTTGGTGTTCCCGGTGTGAGGGAACCAGTAGAACTCGAAGTGCTCGTTCTCGGCCCACAGTTCGTCGAACTCGGCCAGGACCTTCTCGAAGGGCATCGGCTCCTCGAGGGCCCTGAGCAGGAAGAGGGGCTCCACCGCGAAGGTGATCGCGGTGATGATTCCGAGGGCCCCGATGCCGATGCGCGCGGCGGCGAAGACCTCCGGGTTCTCCTTCTCGGAGCAGGTCAGCACCGAGCCGTCCGCCGTCACCAGTTCGAGTCCCCTGATCTGAGCGGCGATCGAGGCCGAATCGCGGCCGGTGCCATGGGTGCCGGTGCTGGTGGCGCCGGAGACGGTCTGCTCCATGATGTCGCCCATGTTCGTGAGCGACAGTCCCTCGCGTGCCAGGGCCACATTGAGTCTCTTGAGCGGGGTGCCCGCCTCGACGGTGACCGTCCCGGCATCCCGATCGATATGGCGTATGCCGGCCAGCAGTTGAGGACGCACCAAGAGGCCGTCGGTGGCCGCGGCGGCCGTGAAGGAGTGTCCGGTGCCGACGGCCTTCACCCTGAGGCCGTCCTCTGCCGCCGCGCGTACGGCGTCGGACAGCTCCTCGACCGAGGCGGGGGTGACCTCCCGCAGGGGCCGGGCGGTGACGTTCCCCGCCCAGTTACGCCATGTGCCGCTCTTCCCGCTCGCTGTGGTGCTCATGGGACCCTCCCCGCTGCGGAACCGGCCTGCAGAGCCGGCGATAACCGAGGAAACCGACCGTGACCGCGACGGCTCCGGACAGGGCCGGAACCCCGTACCCGGTCCTCGCGCCGGTGGCGTCGATCACCCAGCCGGCCGTGGAGGAGCCGATCGCGACACCGACCGCGAGCCCGGTGGACACCCAGGTCATTCCCTCGGTCAGATGCGCGCGTGGTACGTGCCGCTCGATGAGGGCCATCGTCGTGATCATGGTGGGTGCGATGGTCAGGCCCGCAACGAACAACGCCACGGCCAGAAACGGCAGGTTCCCGACCAGTAGGAGGGGGATCATACTCACGGCCATGGCACATACGCCCAGCAGCCATCTGCGTTCCGGGGCGCCCGTGAAGCGCAGCAGTCCGAAGACCAGGCCGGCGACACACGAGCCCGCCGCGTAGAGCGCCAGGACGACACTGGCGGCCGCCTTGTGGCCCTGCTCGTCGGCGAAGGCGACGGTCACCACGTCGACCGCGCCGAAGATCGTGCCCGTGGCCACGAACGTGCCGACCAGCACCTGGAGTCCCGGTGAACCCAGGGCGGTGCCTCCGGTGTGGTGGTCGCGCGGGTGCGGCTCCGGTTCGGTGGCGCGCTGCGCGGTGAGCCAGAAGACGCCGGTCACGAGGAAGCACACGGCGAGCAGGGGGCCGGCCTCCGGGAACCAGCCCGTGGACAGGCCGATGGAGATGATCGGCCCGAAGATGAAGCAGATCTCGTCGACCACCGACTCGAAGGAGTAGGCGGTGTGCAGTTGCGGGGTGCCCCGGTACAAGGCCGCCCAGCGGGCCCTGACCATGGCGCCGAGGCTGGGCACCGTGCCGATGCTCGCGGCGCATCCGAAGAGCACCCAGTCCGGCCAGGCGAGGTGGACGGCCAGCAGCAGCCCCGTGGCCGCGGTCAGCGCGCAGAGCGTCGCCGGGCGCAGCACCCGGCGCTGCCCGTACCGGTCGACCAGGCGTGAGATCTGGGGGCCGACGACGGCGGCGGACAACGCGAGGGTGGCCGAGAGGGCGCCCGCGAGCCCGTAGCGTCCGGTGAGCTGGGAGACCATCGTGACCACGCCGATGCCCATCATCGACAGGGGCATCCGGCCGAGGAGGCCGGCGGCGGAGAAACCCTTGGAGCCTGGGGCGGTGAAAAGGGCGCGGTAGGGGCTGGGCACGGTGTCTCCGTTGCGTCCGGTAAGGCGTGAAAAGGAGGCATGTACCTTACGAGTTGGGCAACCCTAACGTATTCGGGATGCTATGTCCGCACCAGTGTTCGGACAGGGGATGGCCGGGAGGGCGACGGTGTGGCGGCGGCCGGGCCGGTGAATTGCCCCGATCCGTACTCCCGGTCGATCGCGAGTGAAGCGTCATGGCCCCGGGTGGGTCACGGGCGGGTGGCGGAAGCGCTGTCCGCGGTGGGTGGCAGGATCGTAGACATGCCCGACGCACTAGACGCCAGCCCGTACGACGCCCTGCTGCTCCTTTCGTTCGGAGGCCCGGAGGGCCCGGACGACGTGGTCCCGTTCCTGGAGAACGTGACGCGGGGCCGGGGCATCCCCAAGGAGCGCCTGAAGGAAGTGGGGCAGCACTACTTCCTCTTCGGCGGGGTCAGCCCCATCAACGACCAGAACCGCGCCCTCCTCGACGCCCTCCGCAAGGACTTCGCCGGCCACGGCCTCGGGCTGCCCGTCTACTGGGGCAATCGCAACTGGGCGCCCTATGTGACCGACACCCTGCGCGAGATGGTCACCGACGGTCACCGCCGCATCCTGGTCCTCGCCACCAGCGCGTACGCCTCCTACTCGGGCTGCCGTCAGTACCGCGAGGACCTCGCCGGAGCCCTGGCCGCCCTGGAGGCCGAGGGCCTGGACCTGCCGAAGGTCGACAAGCTGCGGCACTACTTCAACCACCCGGGTTTCGTGGAGCCGATGATCGAGGGCGTCCTGAAGTCCCTGGCCGACCTCCCGGAGGACGTCAGGGCCGGCGCCCACATCGCCTTCACCACCCACTCCATCCCGACGTCGGCCGCCGACACCTCCGGCCCGGCCGAGGAGCACGGGGACGGCGGCGCCTATGTGCAGCAGCACCTGGACGTGGCCCGGCTGATCGCCGAGGCTGTGCGCGAGCGGACCGGCGTCGACCACCCCTGGCGGCTGGTCTACCAGTCCCGCTCGGGCGCCCCGCACATCCCGTGGCTCGAGCCGGACATCTGCGACCACCTGGAGGAGCTGCACGGCGCCGGGGTCCCGGCGGTCGTGATGTCGCCGATCGGGTTCGTCTCGGACCATATGGAGGTCCTCTACGACCTGGACACGGAGGCCAAGGCGAAGGCCGAGGAACTGGGACTGCCGGTGCGCCGCTCGGCCACCGTCGGAGCCGACCCGCGGTTCGCCGCCGCGATCCGCGACCTGGTCGTCGAGCGCGCCGCGACCGAGAGCGGGCGGCAGGTGACCCCGTGCGCCCTCGGCGCGCTGGGCCCGAGCCACAACGTCTGCCCCGTGGGCTGCTGCCCCGCCCGCACCGCCAAGCCCGCCGCCGCGGGCGCCGACAGCCCGTACGCGTGAGGAGCACCGTGACCGAGCACTCAGAGTCGTCCGACCGGCTGAAAACCGAACTCATGGAGCTCGCGCTGGAGGCCGCGACCCGCGCGGGGACCTTCCTGCGCGAAGGGCGCCCCGACGACCTCGGGGTGGCCGCCACCAAGTCCAGCGCCATCGACATCGTCACCGAGATGGACATCGCCGCCGAGAAGCTGATCACGGGGCTGCTCACCGACCGCAGGCCGGAGGACGGCCTGCTCGGTGAGGAGGGGGCCAGCGTCGAGGGCCGCAGCGGTGTCGAATGGGTGATCGACCCGATCGACGGCACGGTCAACTACCTCTACGGGCTGCCGAGCTGGGCGATCTCCATCGCGGCCCGCAAGGACGGGGAGACGCTGGTCGGAGTGGTCCACGCGCCGATGCGCGGGGAGATCTTCCGGGCGGTCCGGGGCGAGGGCGCGTTCGTGAACGACCGCCCCGCACGGGTGCGGCCCGCGCCCGAACTGGGGCTCGCGCTGGTGGGTACCGGCTTCGGCTATCTCGCCGAGCGCAAGGTCCGGCAGGCCGAGGTGGTCCGGCGGCTGATCCCCGAGGTGCGCGACATCCGGCGGGGCGGTTCCGCCGCGATCGACCTGTGCGATGTGGCGGCCGGACGCCTGGACGCGTACTACGAACGGGGGCTGAACCCCTGGGACTACGCGGCGGGCGACCTGATCGCCAGGGAGGCGGGTGCCCTGACCGGCGGCCGCCCCGGGGAGCCACTCTCCCCGGCCCTGGCGATCGCGGCCCCACCGGGCCTTTTCGAACAGCTCCAGGCCAGGCTGGACGAACTGGGGGCGTGGCACGACTGATCGGCCTGATGGCATGCGGATGGCTCGGGACGGGGCCCGGCCCCCGTCCCGAGGCACCTGATGGCCTGACGGCATGCGGTCCGAGCGGGGGCCGGGGCCGGGGGCCTCGCCTCGCCACTGGCCTGTCGGCCCGTGGGGGCGGGCCCGCGCCGAGCCGTGCTGTCGGCCGGCCGGCGCGCGGGGGCGGCGGCGCCCAGGCGTCGCGATCTTGTCGGGCACGGCTTGCCGGACGCGAGGCGGGCCTGCGTGGGGGAGCCGACCCCGGCCTGCCGGCCCGCCGGGAGGCAGGCATCAGTCGCCGCCTGCGCCCGTCGGCGCGCCGCGCCCGGTGGCGGATGCGGAGCCGGACCCGGTGCCGAATGCAAAGCCGCGGCCGGTGCCGGACGCAA
Organism: Streptomyces sp. NPDC047079; assembly: GCF_040643755.1. NCBI lineage: Bacteria > Bacillati > Actinomycetota > Actinomycetes > Kitasatosporales > Streptomycetaceae > Streptomyces > Streptomyces sp. NPDC047079. Next base: position 129,185 of record NZ_JBEYUZ010000008.1, on the reverse strand, counting down.
AACGGGGCCCCGGCCTGGATCTGCCGGGGCCCCGCTTCGAGCGAGCTGATCAGACGCGCGTCGCGCCGACTTCCACACCGTGCTCGGCGGCAAGGCGGTGCAGGTCGTCGAGCTCCGACTGTTCGACATCCGCGAGGAAGTCGTCGCCGGTTTCGCGGGCACGCGTCAGGTCGGACTCGGTCGCCCGTATGCGCTGCAGAAGTCCTGCGGTGAATGCGTCCATGCTGCGCCCCCTCGTCCTGGGTCGTGGGTCGGTGGCACGGGGGTGTGCCGTTGTGAAGGGGCGATCACGCCTCCTGGGTGCCCAGCGCTGCCCTGGCTGGGCGGCGGCGGTGCCGGACACCCACGCCCGCTCTACGGGAAGCGGTGAGCAGCCGACCACGTAGTGGCGTGACACATGCAGAGCGTGATCGCGGGGTGTAAAGCCGTCCTCCCCCCGCGTTCTTCCGCGGAAACCTCAACCGCTCGAGAAAAATTTCCCTCCCGCGTCCAGGAAGCGCCGCCCTGGCCCCCGCCCACCCGTCTTACAGCCGGTTTACGGCGGAAAAGGGCAGGATGGAGGTCTCACCCACGACAGAACCCACCCGCCGGCTGCCCTCACCCGGGCGGCCCGGGCGGACACAGGAAGGACAAGCGACGTGCGCGTACTCGTCGTCGAGGACGAGCAGCTGCTCGCCGATGCGGTGGCCACCGGACTGCGCCGGGAGGCCATGGCCGTCGACGTCGTGTACGACGGTGCGGCCGCCCTGGAGCGCATCGGCGTCAACGACTACGACGTGGTCGTCCTCGACCGCGACCTCCCGCTCGTGCACGGTGATGACGTCTGCCGCAAGATCGTCGAGCTGGGTATGCCCACCCGCGTCCTGATGCTCACCGCTTCGGGCGATGTCAGCGACCGCGTGGAGGGCCTGGAGATCGGCGCCGACGACTATCTCCCCAAGCCCTTCGCGTTCAGCGAGCTGATCGCCCGGGTGCGGGCCCTCGGACGGCGTACGAGCGTGCCGCTGCCGCCCGTTCTGGAGCGCGCCGGGATCAAGCTCGACCCCAATCGCCGCGAGGTCTTCCGCGAGGGCAGGGAAGTCCAGCTCGCCCCCAAGGAATTCGCCGTCCTGGAGGTCCTCATGCGCAGCGAGGGCGCCGTCGTCTCGGCCGAGCAGCTCCTGGAGAAGGCATGGGACGAGAACACGGACCCGTTCACCAATGTCGTACGTGTGACGGTCATGACCCTGCGCCGAAAGCTCGGCGAGCCCCCGGTCATCGTCACCGTGCCCGGTTCCGGATACCGGATCTGATGACCGTGACCACGACACCCGCACCGCCCACGGCACCGCCGAAGCCCACCTGGGATCCCCGCAGGCCGGAGCCCCCGTTCCCCTGGCTGCGCCCGACCATCCGCATACGCCTCACGCTGCTGTACGGCGGCATGTTCCTGATCGCCGGCATCCTGTTGTTGTCGATCATCTATCTGTTCGCGGCACAGGCGCTCAACGTGGGCAGCGAGCTTCCGTTCAAGATCCTCTCGGGGCAGGTCGCGAGCAACACCTGCAACTTCCCGGCCCAGCCGTCGGCCAACGAGCTCAACGACGCGATGAACGCCTGCGTGAACGAGCAGCGCCAGCACGCCCTGGACAACCTGCTCAGCCGCTCGCTGCTGGCCCTGCTCGGCCTCGCCGTCATCGCCTTCGCCTTCGGCTACGCGATGGCGGGCCGAGTGCTCTCGCCGCTCGGCAGGATCACCCGCACCGCGCGCGCGGTGGCCGGCTCGGATCTGTCCCGGCGGATCGAGCTGGACGGCCCGGACGACGAGCTGAAGGAGCTCGCGGACACCTTCGACGACATGCTGGAGCGGCTTCAGCGGGCCTTCACCGCCCAGCAGCGGTTCGTCGGCAACGCCTCGCACGAGCTGCGCACGCCGCTCGCGATCAACCGCACGCTCCTGGAGGTCCATCTCTCCGACCCCGGGGCGCCCATGGAGCTTCAGCAGCTCGGCAAGACGCTGCTCGCCACCAACGAGCGCAGCGAGCAGCTTGTGGAAGGGCTGCTGCTGCTCGCCCGCAGCGACAACCAGATCGTCGAACGCAAGCCCGTGGACCTGGCCGAGGTGGCCTCGCAGGCCGTGGACCAGGTGCACGCCGAGGCGGAGGCCAAGGGCCTGGAGATCCGGGGCGAGCGCGCTCCCGCGGTCGTCCAGGGCAACGGCGTCCTGCTGGAGCGGATCGCCTTGAACCTCGTCCAGAACGCGGTGCGCTACAACATCCCTGAGGGCGGCTGGGTGGAGGTGACCACCCAGGTCCAGCACGCGCAGGCGGTCCTGGTGGTGGTGAACACCGGGCCGGTCGTCCCCGCCTATGAGATTGATAATTTGTTCGAGCCGTTCACCCGGCTGCGGACGGAGCGCACCGGCAGCGACAAGGGCGTCGGCCTCGGTCTTTCCATCGCGAGGTCCGTGGCGCGCGCCCATGGCGGCCACATCACCGCGCAGCCCCGGGAAGGGGGTGGCCTGGTGATGCGCGTCACGCTGCCGACCTGAGATCATGCCGCTCTGGGCGCCCAATGTTCGCTTTCGGCTGAATTTCCCGGTCGTGGACCCGGGTAACCGGTGTGTGATCGATCACAGGGGCGCCTTTCCGGCCATGTACCGTCCGTGACCTCATGACTCCCGTAAAGCCGGGAAAATCCGGGTTTTCCGGGGGCCTGATCACGGGAAGTACACGGGGGATGGCCTTTGAAGTGCGGCACCGAGACCGTGTACGGTCCGCTTCGCCATCCAACCCGATCACTCGTGAGGAGTCCGGTTGGGTGTCGATTGAGTAACAGACCTTGATGTGAGGCAAAATCTCCGCCTCGAGGCGGGCACAAGTCCGGCCTCTCACGCGTTACGTGCGCTGGAGACACCCGCAGACACCCAGAGGGGGAGAGCGAAATGGCAACGGATTACGACACCCCACGCAAGACCGACGACGACGTCGATTCCGACAGCCTTGAAGAGCTGAAGGCCCGGAGGAACGACAAGTCCGCGTCGGCCGTTGACGTTGATGAGTTCGAGGCCGCCGAAGGCCTGGAGCTGCCGGGCGCCGACCTTTCGAACGAGGAACTGGCCGTCCGGGTCCTGCCGAAGCAGCAGGACGAGTTCACCTGCATGAGCTGCTTCCTGGTCCACCACCGCAGCCAGCTGGCCCGGGAGAAGAACGGTCAGCCGATCTGCCGCGACTGCGACTGAGGCGGGGTCGGCCGTGACCGGCTCGACCCCTCCCTGGAAGCGCCGCTTCCTGCACAAAGGAGCGGACCAGGAGCCGCTGAGCGGCTCTCACGGCGTGCGTGACGACGAGCGGGGCTCCTCCTTCGAGGGAGCAGCCTCGCTCGAACCGGGACATGCCTCCGCGGCCCCCGAGGGCCCGGCGCACCGCCATGCACTCCTCGCGCGTCGCCGTGCGGCCGCCGTCCGGGCCGGGATCCGGGAGGGTGTCCGCAAGGGCGGCAGCCGGGCCAGAGTGGGCCTGGAATATCTCGCCGACCGGATCATCGAGTTGGCCCCGCGGGTCCCCGTACGGGACCTGGCAACACTCCGCAGACAGTTCCCCGGGCTCGGGCCCGAAGCGCTGGCCGACAAGCTCGTGGCGGGCGCGACGCGGGCGACGGCGACCGTCGGGGCCGGGATCGGCGCAGCCGCGATGCTGCCGGTGCCGCCCGCCATGCCGACCGAGCTGGCCGCGGAGATCACCGGAGTCGCGGCGATCGAACTGAAGCTGATCGCCGAGCTGCACGAGGTGTACGGGGTGCGACCGCCCGGAAGCCTCGGCCAGCGCAGTGCCGCGTATCTGAGGGCCTGGTCCGGGGAGCGCGGGATCGACGTGACCAAGCCGTCGACGATAGACATGGCCCTGGGCGGCCAGATGAAGCGGGAACTGCGGCAGCAGATCACGAGGCGCGTGGTGCGGGATCTGCCGAACCTGATGCCGTTCATGGTCGGCGCCGCCGTCGGAGCGGTCATGAACCGACGCGACACCAAGCGGCTCGCGGACCGGATCCGCAGGGATCTACGACGGCAGCAGGTGCCCTGGGTGGCATTGCCGGCGCTGCCGCCCCTGGAGAAACCGAAGGATCCCCTGGAGCTCGACCCCTGACCAGGGGACGAGGCGCACCGCCAGTGCGTGCGTCTCCTAGGCCTCTGCCCGGGCCGTCTTGAGCGCCGCAGCCAGCCGCTCGGGCTCCCGCGTCGACAGATACAGATACGGCGTCGGGTCGGCCGGGTCCGTGACCTCCACCTTCAGGGCCGTCGGAACATAAGCGCGCAACAGCATGAAGGCACGCGTGTCGGCCTTGTACGTGCGCCAGGCCCGGGCCTCCTCCTGGTCCAGGACCTCCGTGTCGCCGAGGGCCGACAGCGGGATCCGCGCCTCGCCGGCGAGGAGCGAGTCCCCCATCACACGGATGCGGACGGAGCCGTAGGAACTGGCCACCACGGCCGAGGCCGCCGTACCGCCGACCAGTCCGCCGAGCAGCGGCAGCGTGCCGAAGGGGAGCAGGACGAGCGCCAGGGCGACACCGACCAGGAGACACATCAGCCACCAGGAGCGGGGCGCGGTCAGGCGTTCTTCGTACGGCGACGCGGAGAGCTGCATGAGGCCAAGCTTGGCACGGTGCCGGAGAGGCGTTCACGCGCGGGTAAGGTCTGCGGCTGTGAGTGGTACTTCCGCAGCCCTGACGCCCCCCGCCGACGCCGTGGCGCCCGTCCGGCACCCCGACGCGCCCGCTCCGGGAGAGCTGCTGGGCGCGCACTACGCACAGTGCTTCGGATGCGGGGAGGACCAGCCCGATGGACTGCACCTCCAGGCGCGGGCGGGCGAGGGCGTGTCCCTGACCGCGGAGTTCACGGTCCAGCCCGCCCACCAGGGGGCGCCCGGCCTCGCCCATGGCGGGGTGCTCGCCACCGCCCTTGACGAGACCCTCGGCTCGCTGAACTGGCTGCTGCGCACCATCGCGGTGACCGGACGGCTGGAGACCGACTTCGTACGGCCGGTCCCCGTGGGTACCGTGCTGTATCTGGAGGCCGAGGTGACGGCGGTGGCCGGGCGGAAGATCTACTCGAGGGCGACCGGCCGGACAGGCGGACCCCACGGGCCCGTCGCCATCCGCGCCGAGGCCCTCTTCATCGAGGTCAAGGTCGACCACTTCGTCGACAACGGCCGTCCGCAGGAGATCCAGGCGGCCATGGACGACCCGGACCAGCTCCGGCGCGCACGAGCCTTCGAGGTGAACCCGTGAGCAGCGACCCCGTGAACGTGCTGATCCGGCGCGTCGACCCCGACGTACCCCTTCCGGCGTACGCGCACCCAAGTGACGCGGGAGCCGACCTGCGCACCACCGAGAGCTGCGTACTCGGGCCCGGCGAACGGGCCGTTCTGCCCACGGGCGTGTCTGTCGCGCTGCCCGAGGGGTACGCGGCCTTCGTGCATCCGCGTTCGGGTCTCGCCGCGCGCTGCGGTGTCGCCCTCGTGAATGCCCCGGGGACGGTGGATGCCGGGTACCGTGGGGAGATCAAGGTGATCGTGGTGAATCTCGACCCGCACGAGCCCGTGCGGTTCGAGCGCTTTGACCGGATTGCCCAACTGGTCGTTCAGCAGGTCGAGAGGGTCCGCTTCCACGAGGTCGCGGAGCTTCCCGACTCGACGCGGGCCGAGGGGGGCTTCGGGTCCACCGGCGGTCACGCCGCCGTGGGCGGGACAACGGGTGGGAATCGATACGCTTCGGTCGTATCCGATCGGGAAGGACAGTGACGTGTTCGGACGTCGCAACAAGAAGGGTGCCGCCGAGGACGCGGCCCGCGAGGCCGAGCAGGTCGTCGACGGTGTCGACACTGAGGCGGACGAAGAGGTCCGGCGCGAGCGCGTGAGGCTCGAGCCGGAGCCGCGTCCCGACGGCCCCTGGGACGCTTCCGAGGTCCGCGAGCCCGGCGAGGGCCGGGTGGACCTGGGCGGGCTGTTCGTGCCCGGGGTCGACGGCATGGAGCTGCGCGTCGAGGTCGCGGGTGACGCGATCGTCGCGGCGACCGTCGTGCTGCGGGACAGCGCGATCCAGCTTCAGGCCTTCGCCGCGCCCAAGCGCGAGGGCATCTGGGGCGAGGTCCGCGAGGAGATCGCCAGCGGTATCACCCAGCAGGGTGGCATCGTCGACGAGGTCGAAGGACCGCTCGGCTGGGAGCTGCGGGCCCAGGTGCCGGTGCAGCTGCCCGACGGCACGAGCGGTTTCCAGGTCGTCCGGTTCGTCGGTGTGGACGGCCCCCGCTGGTTCCTGCGGGGTGTGATCTCCGGCCAGGGAGCCGTGCAGCCGCAGGCCGCTGGGCTGCTCGAGCAGATCTTCCGGGACACCGTCGTGGTGCGGGGCGAAGGCCCGATGGCGCCGCGCGACCCGATCGTCTTGAAGCTGCCGAACGACGCGCAGATGGTGCCCGAGGGAGTGCAGCAGGACGAAGGCGCCTCCCGTTTCTCCGGCGGCATGGGCCAGCTCCAGCGCGGACCCGAGATCACCGAGGTGCGCTGACCGCTCCGCGGACAACGCCGTTGCGAGGCCGTACCCCAGGGGGTACGGCCTCCGTCATGTGCCCGCCGCACGGGGACTGCAAGGCCGCATCAGAGTTCCGTCAAAGACACCCTTCCGGGCGCATCCTGCCGCATTCGCCGGGATTGGTGGCCGTAAGGTCGACGCAGCGTACGCAGGTTTGTTTGGGAAGACAATGGGGCCATGGGGCGCGGCAAGCTACGGATCTACCTCGGTGCGGCACCGGGCGTCGGCAAGACCTACGCCATGCTGTCCGAGGCACACCGCCGCATCGAGCGCGGGACGGACTGTGTGGTGGCCTTCGTGGAGCACCACGACCGGCCACGCACCGAGGTGATGCTCCACGGCCTGGAGCAGATCCCCCGCAAGGAACTCGAGCACCGGGGCTCGTTCTTCACCGAGATGGACGTGGACGCCGTGCTGCGCCGCGCCCCCGCGGTCGCCCTGGTGGACGAACTCGCCCACACCAATGTCCCCGGCTCGCGCAACGCCAAGCGCTGGCAGGACGTCGAGGAACTGCTGGCCGCCGGGATCGACGTGGTGTCGACGGTCAACATCCAGCACCTGGAGTCCCTCGGCGATGTGGTGGAGTCCATAACGGGCGTACGGCAGCGGGAGACGGTCCCCGACGAGGTGGTGCGCCGCGCGGACCAGATCGAGCTGGTGGACATGTCGCCGCAGGCGCTGCGCCGGCGGATGGCACACGGCAACATCTACAAATCGGACAAGGTCGACGCGGCGCTGTCGAACTACTTCCGGCCCGGCAACCTGACCGCCCTGCGGGAACTGGCCCTCCTGTGGGTGGCCGACCGGGCCGACGAGTACCTGAACGAGTACCGCAGCCGGCACCGGGTGTCGGCGATCTGGGGCTCACGCGAGCGGATCGTGGTGGGTCTGACCGGCGGTCCCGAGGGGCGGACCCTGATCCGCCGGGCAGCCCGGCTGGCGGAGAAGGGCGCCGGCGGCGAGGTGCTGGCCGTCTACATCTCCCGCAGCGACGGACTCACCTCCGCCTCGCCCAAGGAGCTGGCGGTCCAGCGCACGCTGGTGGAGGACCTCGGGGGCACCTTCCACCACGTCGTCGGCGACGACATCCCCGCGGCGCTCCTGGACTTCGCACGCGGAGTGAACGCCACCCAGATCGTCCTCGGCTCCTCGCGCCGCAAGGCATGGCAGTACGTCTTCGGGCCCGGCGTCGGCGCCACGGTCGCCCGTGAGTCGGGGCCCGACCTCGACGTGCACATCGTCACCCACGGCCAGGTCGCCAAGGGGCGCGGCCTGCCGGTGGCCCGGGGCGCACGGCTCGGCCGCACCCGCATCGTCGCGGGCTGGCTGGTGGGCATCGTGGGCCCGGCCGTCCTGGCACTGGTGCTGAACACCGTCGATCTCGGCCTCGCCAACGACATGCTGCTGTTCCTGGCGCTGACCGTGGCGGCGGCCCTGCTCGGCGGCCTCTTCCCCGCCCTCGCCTCGGCCGCCTTCGGCTCCTTGCTGCTGAACTACTACAACACGCCCCCGCTGCACCGGCTGACGATCGCCGACCCGAAGAACATCGTCGCCATCGCGATCTTCGTCGGAGTGGCGGTGTCGGTGGCCTCGGTGGTGGATCTGGCAGCCCGGCGCACCCACCAGGCGGCGAGGCTGCGCGCGGAGTCGGAGATCCTCTCCTTCCTCGCGGGCAGTGTGCTGCGCGGCGAGACCAGCCTCGAGGCACTCCTTGAACGGGTGCGCGAGACCTTCGGCATGGAGTCGGCGGCCCTGCTGGAGCGAACGAGCGATGTCGACCCGTGGACCTGCGCGGGCAGCGTCGGCCCGGCCCAGGCCGTCGCACGGCCCGAGGACGCGGACGTGGACGTGCCGGTGGGCGACCACATGGCGCTGGCACTGTCCGGACGGGTCCTGCCCGCCTCGGACCGCCGGGTGCTGGCCGCGTTCGCCGCGCAGGCCGCGGTCGTCCTTGACCGCCAGCGCCTCCAGCAGGAAGCCGAACAGGCCCGCACGCTGGCCGAGGGCAACCGTATCCGCACCGCCCTGCTGGCCGCCGTCAGCCATGATCTGCGCACCCCGCTCGCGGGCATCAAGGCGTCGGTGACGTCCCTCAGGTCGGACGACGTGGAGTGGTCGGAGGAAGACCGCGCCGAATTGCTGGCGGCGATCGAGGAAGGCGCCGACCGGCTCGACCACCTGGTGGGCAACCTGCTGGACATGTCCCGCCTCCAGACCGGCACCGTCACCCCGCTCATCCGGGAGATCGACCTGGATGAGGTGGTGCCGATGGCGCTCGGCGGGGTGCCCGAGGACAGCGTCGAGCTGGACATCCCGGAGAGCCTGCCGATGGTCGCCGTCGACGCCGGGCTGCTGGAGCGCACGGTCGCCAACCTGGTCGAGAACGCGGTCAAGTACAGCCCGTTGGGAACATCTGTGCTGGTCGCCGCTAGCGCCCTCGCCGACCGGGTCGAGGTACGCGTGGTGGATCGCGGGCCGGGCGTGCCCGACGAGGCGAAGGAGCGGATCTTCGAGCCCTTCCAACGCTACGGCGACGCCCCGCGCGGCGCCGGCGTCGGTCTCGGCCTCGCGGTCGCCCGCGGCTTCGCCGAGGCCATGGGCGGCACCCTGAACGCCGAGGACACGCCCGGCGGCGGACTCACCATGGTCCTCACCCTCCGGGCCGTAGGGAGCCCGCACGACTTCGCTCGCATGGCCGAACCAGAAAGGCAAACCACATGACCCGGGTGCTCGTGGTCGACGACGAGCCGCAGATCGTGCGCGCCCTCGTCATCAACCTCAAAGCGCGCAAGTACGAGGTGGACGCGGCCCCCGACGGCGCCACCGCGCTCCAGCTCGCCGCCGCCCGCCACCCCGACGTCGTCGTACTGGACCTGGGACTCCCCGACATGGACGGCGTCGAGGTGATCAAGGGCCTGAGGGGCTGGACCCGGGTGCCGATCCTCGTCCTGTCCGCCCGCCACTCCTCCGACGAGAAGGTCGAGGCGCTGGACGCGGGCGCCGACGACTACGTCACCAAGCCGTTCGGCATGGACGAACTGCTGGCCCGCCTCCGCGCCGCCATCCGCCGGGCCGAGCCGACCGGGGGTGGCGAGGACGACGTGACGGTGGAGACCGAGGGGTTCACCGTCGACCTGGCCGCGAAGAAGGTCAACCGGGACGGGAAGGACGTACGCCTCACCCCCACGGAGTGGCATCTGCTGGAGGTGCTTGTGCGCAACACCGGCCGCCTGGTCAGCCAGAAGCAGCTGTTGCAGGAGGTGTGGGGGCCGTCGTACGGCACGGAGACCAACTACCTGCGGGTCTACATGGCCCAGCTGCGGCGGAAGCTCGAAGTGGACCCGTCGCACCCCAAGCACTTCATTACCGAGCCCGGGATGGGGTACAGGTTCGAGAAGTAGGGCCTGTCCGCGGGTCGATGGCGCGTGCACGCCGGTGTCGGAGCACCCCGGTACGCTTTTCGGTATGAGCGCTGTTCCTCGTTCCGAAAAGCCGGTGGGCCGTTTCCGGCGCATGCTCGAGCGGCTTTCCTCATCGCAGGAGGATCTGGAGTCCGAGGAGCTGCGTGAGGACGCCGAGAGCGCGGGGTGTACGCGCATCGGCGACTGCCACGACCGGCAGATCGTGACCGTTACTGGTACCTTGCGCACGGTCACGCTGCGCCCGCGGGCCGGTGTGCCGGCTCTGGAGGCCGAGCTGTTCGACGGCTCGGCCGCGCTGGACCTGGTCTGGCTCGGCCGGCGTTCCATCGTCGGCATAGAACCGGGACGCAAGCTCATCGCTTCGGGCCGGATCTCCATGAGCCGGGGCCGCAGGGTGCTGTTCAATCCGAAGTACGAACTCAGACCGCTCGGACGGGAGTAGCCGGTGACGTCACTCGAGAAGCCGACCGAAGACGCCCAGCACGATTCGCGGGCGGTGACCGAGGCCGCGCTCTTCGAGGCGTTCGGCGGGGTGCGAGGCATGGTCGAGACCGTGGTGCCCGGCCTCTTCTTCGTCACCATCTTCACGATCAACAAGAACCTGCACTGGTCGGCGATCACCGCCCTCGCGGTGTCCTTGCTGCTCGTGGTCGTCCGCCTCGTCATGAGGGACACCGTGAAGCACGCCTTCAGCGGTGTGTTCGGTGTCGCGTTCGGCGTGGTCTTCGCGATGATGACCGGCAACGCGAAGGACTTCTATCTGCCGGGCATGCTCTACACGCTGGGTCTGGCCGTGGCGTACATCGTCACCACGCTCGCGGGAGTGCCCCTGATCGGGCTGATGCTCGGCCCGGTCTTCAAGGAGAACCTCTCCTGGCGCACCCGCAACCCGGGCCGCAAGAAGGCGTACACCAAGGCCAGCTGGGCCTGGGGGCTGATCCTGCTCGCCAAGTGCGCGATCCTGTTCCCCCTGTACTGGTGGGCCGACACCACCCAGCTCGGCTGGGTCCTGATCGCGCTCAAGATTCCCCCGTTCCTGCTCGCCGTCTGGCTCACCTGGGTGTTCCTGGCGAAGGCGCCCGCGCCGATCGATGTGTTCGCGGAGATGGAAGCGCAGGAGAAGGCCGAGGAGGAGCGGAAGGCGGCGGCCGCCGCCGAACGGGAGACCTCGGCGGGTCGGCATCGCCGGGAGTCCTAGCCCTAGGGCGTGTTTCGAACACGCCCTAGGGATTTCACGAAACCCCCTAGCCCGCCGTGTCCTCCCGGCGTACCGACAGCAGGTCCTCGAGCTGTCCCTCGCGCGCCTGGGCCGCCACGAACAGCAGTTCGTCGCCTGCCTCCAGGGAGTCCTCCTGCGACGGCGTCAGCACCCGGGTGCCGCGGATGATGGTCACCAGGGACGTGTCCTGCGGCCACTCCACATCACCGACCTGCGTGCCGGCCAGAGCCGACTCCGGAGGCAGCGTCAGCTCCACGAGGTTCGCGTCGCCGTGACTGAAGCGGAGCAGCCGGACCAGGTCGCCGACGCTCACCGCCTCCTCGACCAGCGCCGACATCAGACGCGGGGTGGAGACGGCCACGTCCACGCCCCACGCCTCGTTGAACAGCCACTCGTTCTTCGGGTTGTTCACACGGGCGACGACGCGCGGTACCGCGTACTCCGTCTTCGCCAGCAGGGACACGACCAGGTTCACCTTGTCGTCGCCCGTCGCGGCGATCACCACGTTGCAGCGCTGCAGCGCCGCCTCGTCCAGGGACGTGATCTCGCACGCGTCGGCCAGCAGCCACTCCGCCTGCGGTACACGCTCGACCGAGATCGCGGTCGGCGCCTTGTCGATCAGCAGGACCTCGTGCCCGTTCTCCAGCAGCTCGCCCGCGATCGAGCGGCCCACGGCCCCGGCACCGGCAATGGCGACCCTCATCAGTGCCCGCCCTCTCCTTCAGGCCCCTTGGCGAACGCCGCCTCGACCTTCTCGACGTCGTCCGTCCGCATCATCACGTGCACCAGATCGCCCTCCTGCAACACCGTCTGCGAGGTGGGCAGCATCGTCTCGCCCAGGCGGGTGAGGAATGCCACGCGCACACCGATCTCCTCCTGGAGCCGGCTGATCTTGTGCCCGACCCAGGCGGGCGAGGTGTGCACCTCGGCGAGCTGGACACCACCGGTGGGGTCCCGCCACAGCGGCTCGGCGCCCGAGGGAAGCAGGCGGCGCAGCATCTGGTCGGCCGTCCACCGTACGGTCGCCACGGTGGGGATGCCCAGGCGCTGGTAGACCTCCGCACGGCGGGGGTCGTAGATACGGGCCGCGACGTTCTCGATGCCGAACATCTCGCGGGCCACACGCGCGGCGATGATGTTCGAGTTGTCCCCGCTGGAGACGGCGGCGAAGGCGCCCGCCTCCTCGATGCCCGCCTCGCGCAGGGTGTCCTGGTCGAAGCCCACTCCGGTGACTCGACGGCCGCCGAACCCGGAGCCCAGCCGTCGGAAGGCGGTGGGGTCCTGGTCGATCACGGCGACCGTGTGCCCCTGTTGCTCCAGGGTCTGGGCAAGAGCGGAGCCCACTCTTCCGCAGCCCATGATGACGATGTGCACGACCGTCCTTCCGAAGTCAATGGTCACGGCTCAGTCGAAACGCCAAGGACAGCGTCTCAGACCGCCGCCCAAGCTACACACGCGCGGTCCGCGCGGGGCACCCCCGTGCACGCGTGCCGCACGGCTTCGTGCGATCAGCGGCGGCCAGCCCGCGGGCGCCGAGAAGTGTCAGGATTCCGAGGCCGGGCCGGGCGAGGAAGCCGGCGAACTCCGCTCACGTGTCCCCGCAACCTCCCGGGGCGGCCACGGAAAGGGCTTTGTCGCGGAGGCGCGCGGAAACCCCTCACCTGCGGAATCCGCAGCTCGCCCACTCCCTCGAATCACTCGTGAGGCAGATCTCTGTCAGCGGGTGGGCGACCCCCGGTACGAACCCTTACGATCCTCTCTTGTGTCCAAACTGACCGACGTGCCCAAACGCATCCTCATCGGGCGCGCACTGCGCAGTGACCGGCTGGGGGAGACCCTCCTGCCCAAGCGCATCGCACTCCCCGTTTTCGCCTCCGACCCGCTCTCCTCCGTGGCCTATGCCCCCGGAGAGGTGCTGCTGGTCCTCTCCATCGCGGGCGTGTCGGCCTACCACTTCAGCCCCTGGATCGCGGTCGCTGTCGTCGTACTGATGTTCACCGTCGTCGCCTCCTACCGGCAGAACGTGCACGCGTACCCGAGTGGCGGCGGCGACTACGAGGTCGCCACCACCAACCTCGGACCCAAGGCGGGCCTCACCGTCGCCAGCGCTCTGCTCGTCGACTACGTCCTCACGGTCGCGGTGTCGATCTCCTCGGGCATCGAGAACCTCGGCTCCGCCATCCCGTTCGTCGTCGAGCACAAGGTCCTCTGCGCGGTCGCGGTGGTCGTGCTGCTCACGCTGATGAACCTGCGCGGGGTCAAGGAGTCCGGCACGCTGTTCGCGATCCCGACCTATGTCTTCGTCTCGGGCGTGTTCATCATGATCGCGTGGGGCGCGTTCCGCGGGCTGGTCCTCGGGGACACCATGCGGGCACCCACGGCCTCGTACGAGATCAGGGCGGAGCATCAGGGGATCGCCGGATTCGCGCTGGTCTTCCTGTTGCTGCGGGCCTTCTCCTCCGGCTGTGCCGCGCTCACCGGTGTCGAGGCGATCTCCAACGGCGTCCCGGCCTTCCGCAAGCCCAAGTCGAGGAACGCGGCGACGACGCTCGCGATGATGGGGCTGCTCGCCGTCACCATGTTCTGCGGCATCATCGCGCTGGCCATGACGACAGAGGTGCGCATGGCCGAGAATCCGGCAGCCGACCTGCTCCACCACGGCGTCGCGCTGGGCTCAGGCTATGTCCAGAACCCGGTGATCTCGCAGGTCGCCGAGGCCGTCTTCGGCAAGGGCAGCTTGCTGTTCATCGTGCTGGCCGCCGCCACCGCCCTGGTCCTGTTCCTCGCCGCGAACACCGCGTACAACGGCTTCCCGCTGCTCGGCTCGATCCTCGCTCAGGACCGCTATCTGCCGCGCCAGCTGCACACCCGCGGCGACCGCCTCGCCTTCTCCAACGGCATCGTGCTGCTGGCGGGCGCGGCCAGCATGCTGATCGTCATCTACGGCGCCGACTCGACCCGGCTGATCCAGCTGTACATCGTCGGTGTGTTCGTGTCGTTCACGCTGAGCCAGACCGGCATGGTCCGCCACTGGAACCGGCATCTCGCCACCGAACGCGACCAGGCCAAGCGCCGGCACATGGTGCGCTCGCGCGCCATCAACGCCTTCGGCGCCTTCTTCACCGGCCTGGTGCTGGTCGTCGTCCTGGTCACGAAGTTCACGCACGGCGCCTGGGTCGCCCTGCTCGGCATGTGCATCTTCTACGCGACGATGACCGCGATCCGCCGGCACTACGACAGCGTGGCCGAGGAACTGGCGGCCCCCGAGGGCCCGAGCGACGACATCGTGCGCCCGTCGCGGGTCCACTCGCTGGTGCTCATCTCCAAGATCCACCGCCCCACGCTGCGCGCCCTGGCCTACGCCAAGCTGCTGCGCACGGACACCCTGGAGGCGCTCAGCGTCAACGTCGACCCGGCGGAGACGAAGGCGCTCAGGGACGAGTGGGAGCGGCGCGGCATAGACGTACCGCTGAAGATCCTCGACTCGCCGTACCGCGAGGTCACGCGGCCCGTCATCGAGTACGTGAAGAGCCTGCGCCGCGAGTCCCCGCGCGACGCCGTGTCCGTGATCATCCCGGAATACGTGGTGGGCCGCTGGTACGAGCACCTGCTGCACAACCAGAGCGCACTGCGGCTCAAGGGCCGGCTGCTGTTCACGCCGGGCGTCATGGTGACCTCGGTGCCGTACCAGCTTCAGTCCTCCGAGCTGGCAAAGCAGCGGGCCCGCAGACGGCAGGACTGGAACGCACCCGGCGCCGTGCGGCGCGGCCCCGCGGAGGAGCGGGCCAAGGAGTCGTCGGCCTCACGGAGCTGAGGCTCCCGTCACATGGTGAACGGCCGGGTGACAGCCACGTAGACTGGTGGGCTGTCGTCCGGCCGCACCGGCCCGCGCTCGTCCCCCCTCTCTCTCACCTGGAGTCGTCCCCCCATGCAGGCAGAACCGAAGAAGTCGCTGGTGGGCCAGGAGTACGAGGTGGAGATCGGCCCCGTCGCCCACGGCGGTCACTGCATCGCGCGCACGGACGCCGGCCAGGTCCTCTTCGTGCGGCACGCACTGCCCGGGGAGCGGGTGGTGGCCCGGGTCACGGAGGGCGAGGAGGGGGCCCGCTTCCTGCGCGCGGACGCTGTGCAGGTGCTGGAGGCGTCGAAGGACCGCATCGAAGCGCCCTGTCCGTACGCGGGCCCCGGCCGCTGCGGCGGCTGCGACTGGCAGCACGCCAAGCCGGGCGCGCAGCGCCGGCTGAAGGGCGAGGTGATCGCCGAGCAGCTGCGGCGGCTCGCCGGCCTCACCCCCGAGGAGGCGGGCTGGGACGGCACCGTGGTGCCGGCCGAGGGCGACAAGCTGCCTGCGGGTCAGGTGCCGCAGTGGCGCACCCGGGTCCAGTACGCGGTGGACCCCTCCGGCAGGGCGGGCCTGCGCCGGCACCGCTCGCACGAGGTCGAACCGGTCGACCACTGCATGATCGCCGCCGAGGGCGTCAGCGAGCTGGGCATCGAGAAGCGCGACTGGACCGGCATGGACTCCGTCGAGGCGATCGCGGCTACGGGGTCACAGGACCGCCAGGTGATCCTGACCCCGAAGCCGGGTGCACGGCTGCCGCTGGTCGAACTGGACAAGCCGGTGTCGGTCATGCGGGTCGACGAGAAGACGGGAGGCGTGCACCGCGTCCACGGCCGTCCCTTCGTCCGCGAACGCGCCGACGGCCGTACGCACCGTGTCGGGGGCGGCGGCTTCTGGCAGGTCCACCCCAAGGCTGCCGACACCCTGGTGACGGCGGTGATGCAGGGCCTGCTGCCCCGCAAGGGAGAGACCGCTCTCGACCTTTACTGCGGTGTCGGCCTCTTCGCCGGCGCGCTCGCGGACCGGCTCGGCGAGAAGGGCGCGGTACTCGGTATCGAGTCCGGCAAGCGCGCGGTGGAGGACGCCCGCCACAACCTCGCCGACTTCCCCCGCGTCCGCATCGAACAGGGCAAGGTCGAGTCGGTTCTGCCGCGCACCGGCATCACGGAGGTCGACCTGATCGTCCTGGACCCGCCGCGCTCCGGCGCCGGCCGGGAAACCGTCTCCCACCTGTCGTCCCTGGGCGCCCGCAGAATCGCCTACGTGGCGTGCGACCCCGCGGCCCTCGCCCGGGACCTGGCGTACTTCCGGGACGGCGGATACCGGGTGCGGACGCTTCGGGCGTTCGATCTGTTTCCGATGACGCATCACGTGGAGTGCGTGGCGATTTTGGAGCCGGTGAAGAAGGACGCCTGACCTGCGGTTTCGCGGTGCTCGTCGGCTACCCGACCTGTTTCCGGTCATTCATCGGGTCGAGTGGGCGTTCTTTCGTCGAGGGTGTCTGACCTGCGATCTCATCCTGAGGTGGCAGCCAGGCCAACTGCGGGGCACTGCGCCGCTCGGAAATCTTGACGCTCAAACGACGCTCGTCCTCAGCGGCCGACAGTGCTTGCGCGGGTGATCGAAGATCGCCTCGCGGTCGGCGGCCGCGCCGCGATGCCGCTTGCGATTTTCGCAACGCCTTCGTATGGTGGGTTCATGGGTGAGTCCGTAACCGATCGTGTACGAGAAGTCATGTCGGCGGCCTCGGTCACTCAGGCTGTGTTCGCCGAAGCCATCGGGCTGACGCCCGACAAGGTCTCCAAATCTCTTGGCGGTGTCCGCAGGTTCACGTCTCTCGACCTGGCGCGTATTGCGGAGTTCGGCAACACCACCGTGGACTGGTTGCTGACCGGACGTGAACGGCTGCGTCCCGCCGTCGCGGCCCGCACGACCGCGCCCGCGCTCGACGAGCGCGGGCGGGGCAGGCTGAGGGAGCTTGTCGACCGGTTCACCACGGCGTACGAGGTGATCGATCTCCTCGGCCTGTCGCCCGAACTGCCGGAGCTGCCCCCTGTCCGGTCGGACCTCCGGCGCTATGTCGACCAGGGCATCGCGCTGGCGGAGGACGCACTCGTCCGGCTCGCCGCCGAGGGCCGGCCGGCCATGGGCGGACTGGACACCGCGGATCTGCTCCAGGCCATGGAGCGCTCCTTCGGTGTCGACGTGGCGAAAGCCGATCTGCCGGACGGGTTCGACGGCGCCGCATGGCAGGTGGACGGATTCCGGCTGATCATGATCGCCCGGACCGACGTGCCGACCCGTCAGCGTTTCACCCTCGCCCACGAACTCGGGCACATCCTGGCGAAGGACGCCCAGGATCTGCTGACAGAGACGCATCTGTCCCCGGGACACCAGAAGGACCTGACCGAGGTGCGCGCCAACGTGTTCGCCGCCAACCTCCTGATGCCCCGGGACGAGATCATGTCGGCGGTGCGGGAAGGCGAACTCACGGACGAGTACCTCACCTCACTCGTCGTGCGATTCCAGGTGTCCCCCAGCGCCCTAGCGGCACGGCTCGGGCAGTTGGGCGTCATCGCTCCGGAGACGGCGAACAGACTGCGTGGGCTCACCACGCAGGCGTGTCACTGGCTGACCGGACAGAGTGACCTCTTCGAGGCCCGCAAGACGTGGTCACATGCCGGACGACTACCGTTCCGGCCGGCCCAGTTGCTCTACGAGGCCTACCTGGCCGGGGACACCACCCTGCGCCCGCTGGCCGCGTACACCGGCCTGGACGCCGAAAAGGTGCGTGCCATGCTCGAACCCGAACCGGCTCCGCAGGGCGAGGGGACCTCCGGTGCTGAAGTGGACGAAGGGGATCCGGTCTTCCAGCCATGACGCGCCACTGCTGGTTTCCCGACAACACGGTGTTGTGCAACTTCGCCGCAGTCGACCGCCTGAGCCTGCTGGAAAAGGTCCTCGACGGCCGCGGACGTTGGACACAGGCTGTCGCGGCCGAGGCCGAGCAGTCGGCGCGGTACTGGCCGAAGCTGAGTCAGGCGATCGACGGCGGATGGCTCGGCGAGCCGATCGAGATCGACGACCCGGTCGAGACTGCCCTCGTGGACCGTATCCGCCGCGTCGACTTCGCGGGCTCCTCGTCCCGGCCCTGCTGCTGTCGGCGTCAACGGCCACCGCGACGGCGCCTCCTGGCTGCTCAGCCCCCACGGAATGGACGGCGCCGTTCCACGGCACGTCCGACTCCGAGTGGGCGGCCATGCCACCGGTGAACGTCCTGCTGCCTTGGACGAGCACCGGAGCGGCGGCGAGTTCGGCGGCCGCGGCGAGCGGCGTGGCCGGGAGCGCGGCGGCGACCGTCGCCAGGGTGGTCTGCACGGCGAGGAAGTAGGCGTTCGCCTTGCCGCGGCGCACCGAGATGCGGTCGGCCATTTCGACCACCAGCTTGTACAGGTCCAGCAGGGTCTCGTCGGTGGATGCGCCGGGGGATGTGTTGATCGACATGGAGGGTTCTCCTTCGGGTCGGGTGCCTTATGGGGCCGGGCGACCCCCGGGGCGCCGTGGTGTCACGGCGCCCCGGGGGAGGGGGAGAGGGGTCAGGCGGCCCGGGGGAAGTCCTCCGGCCCGTCCTCGGCCTCGTCGGGCGCGACCTCGGCCTCGTTCCCGGCCTCGTCCTCGGGCTCGACGTCCCGGACGCAGACCTTGTCCTGGTGGAGGTTGATGCTGCTCACCTCGAGGTCGAGGATCTCGCCGAGCTCGATCCCGCCGTGGTTGAGGTCGTGCCGCAGCTGCCCGCTCATCGCGGAGCAGTGCAGGAACACCGGGCGCTCACGGCCGGGGACCCGCAGCAGCACATAGCCGCCCTGCCCCTCCGGGACGATCTTCACCACCTCGCCCTCCAGCCGCTCGTGCAGCGCGACCCTGGGCGACGCCGCCCCGGCGGACGGAAAGGGCACCACAGGCCTGCCCCGGCCCTGCGCCCTGCCCGGCGCCAGGGCCAGGGTGACCCGGCGCCGGCGGCTCTCCATCGACAGCACCGTCACCTCCACCTGGCTCCCCGGGGTGAGTTCCGTGCCGGCCGGCAGCGAGCTGCGCGGCACCAGGCCGTTGACGGGCCCGGAGATCCGGACGAACACCCCCGCCTGCCGCACGCTGTGCACCGTGCCGGTGAAGGTGTGCCCCACCGGGTGGGTGGCCTCCAGCCGGCGCCAGGGGTTGTGCTGGCCGCTGAGCAGCGTGTACTTGGTGCCGCCCGCCGGGAGCATCTCGAAGGCGCCGTCCAGCCACTCGCCCACCGTGCAGAACCGGGTCATGTCGGTGACGATCCGCGACCAGTCGACATCCTCGCCGCTGAGCACCCCCAGGGTGCCGTCGGCGGCCCGTACCACCGCGAAGTCCGCGGAGACGCTGACGACCTGGGCGCGGGCCGGGGTGATCCCGCCGGTCGCCAGCGGGATCAGCGCCATCTCCTGGGCGGGCTCCAGGCGCACCGCCTCCAGCTGCTGCCGCAGCTCCGCCCGCATCCGGGCCATGTCCGCGTACAGCGGGGTGTACGGGATGTGGCGCAGCCCGCGGACGTCGCTGGGGATGTCGTCCGCGTGCTGCGCGAGGTAGATCATGCGCTTGCCGATCAGCTTGGCGGCCATGTACTCCATGGCCACGTTGGGCGTCCGGCAGGAGAAGTCGACGATGCAGACCTCGGCCTGCTGGATGCCGCGCCACACCACATCCAGCACGTTGGCCGGGCCGTAGACGCTGTCGGCGCGGACCGGCGTCATGCCGGCCTCCGTGACGACCGGGCTGATGACGTCCTGGAAGTGCCAGTCGAAGTCGAACTCGTCGTCGTTGCGGAGGATCTTCTTGCCCATGGGCGTGATGACGAGGACGTTGCCGGGAACGGTCTGCTCGTCGCGGGTGAGTCGGATGTCATGCATGGCGGTTGCCTTCCGGGAGGAGGCGCCTGCTGCGCCTCGCTGGTACGAGACTCCCGAGCACGACCGGTCTTTCCCCGCTTCCTCCGCTGAGCTTCCGCGGCCCCCCTCCGCCGGCCCCGGGCGCGGGCTCAAAGTGACCTCAACGTACGCCCTGCACGCGGGGGTTGGCCGCTGCACAATTGACCTATGACAGACATGGGGGAGCAGTGGCGCATCCGGGTCCTGGGCGACCTCGCCGTCGAGCGGGACGGGACACCGCTGGAGCCGCCCGCCGGGCTCACCGGTGCGGTGCTGGTGGTACTGGCGCTGCGGTTACGGTATGGCGTGCGGGAGCAGGACGTGATGGCGTGGGTCCGTGACGGTGCCGGGCGCGCCGCGATCGCTTCGGAGGCGGCGCTGGCCCAGCACTTCAGCAGCCTACGCCGGACCGGACTGCCGGTGCCCAAGCGGGCCAAGGGACGCCCGTACACCCTCGACCGGCACGCGGTCCGGGTCGACGCCGAAGAATTCATCTCGGGCGTGGGGAAGTTGCGCGATCTGCCCGGGCCGCCGGGCCCGGCGGAACTCGCCCCGCTGATCGGCCTGTGGCACGGCGACCCGCGCGTCTGTCACCCGCAGGTCGAACCCGACCGCTGGAACGGGGTGTTCACGTGCCGCGACCGACTGCTGGAGGTGCTCGGCGGCGCGGACCCGGACGTCCTGCGCCAACTCGACGGCCTGGAAGGTTTCCTGGACTTCTTCCCCGGTGACCGTCTCTGCGACCCGGTCCGGGAGCGGCTGCGGGCCGGCGAGCGGCGGCGCATTCTGGTGGTGGAGGACCAGATGGCCGACCTGATCGAGGGTGCACTCGAGGGCTTCGGGTTCTCCTGTCTCACCGTCCGCTCGCTGGACGAGTGGTGGCAACTGCAGCGCGATCGGGAGGCGGAGGTGAGGCAGCTCGCCGGGGCGCTGGTGGACCTGCATCTGACCCCGGGGCTGGACGACCGGTGGGGCCTGGAGGTCGTGGCGTGGCTGGCCCGCCACACCGAGGTGCCGGCCTCGCTGATGACCATGGCACCGCCGTCGGGCGACCTCTACGACAGCACCCTGGTGCAGCGGGCCCGTTACCGCCTGGTCGGCATCATCCACAAGGGCACGCCCCAGGTCGACCTGACGGTCATCAGGACGGCCGCCGAGGCCCTGGTGTCCCAGGACCCGAAGTACCGCAGAAGGCGGGCCGAGACCTGGCTGGAGTGGGCGGCCCTGCGCGCCGACGAGAAACTGGACGCCGGGGGCAGCGGCCGGAACGCGGCGCTGGAGCGCTGCCGCCAGTCTGCCGACCGGGTGCGCGGGACCCTCCGGCACGGCACGGTGGAGGAGGCGGAACGTCAGATGCGCGCCTTCCTCCAGCACTACCCGGGCTGAGGGCCGAGCAGCCGCCGTCAGCGCGCGACGGGCAGCCGGACCCGTAGATGGGCGCCGCCGAGCGGGGAGCGGTCCAGGATGTCGAGCCGCCCGCCGGCCTCTCGTACCAGCCCCCGCGTGGCCGATAGCCCGGTGCCGCCGGTGCCGTGCCGGGACAGGTGCTCGCCGGTGCGCAGCAACTCCCGTTCCTCTTCGGTGAGTCCGGGCCCCGTGTCCTCGATGTCCACCTGGAACCATCTGCCGGTCCCGGCCGGGCCGCCGTCCTCGTCGGGCCGCCGGAGCCGCACCACGACGTCCGGGCCGCCGCGGACCGCGTCCGCGGATCCGGCCGCCCGCAGTGAGCGCACCGCCTGGGCCGCGTTACGGATCAGGTTCTCGAACGCGGTCTCCAGGCCGATGCGTACGGCCAGCACCGGCGCCCCGCCGGTCTGCTCGCCGTCCAGCTCGCTGCGGAAGGTGATCCGTACGCCCTCGTTGAACTCGACGTCCCGGGTGACCTTGAGCAGCAGTTCGCCCAGGTCGTGCAAGGCCGGCGGCGCCTGGTGGCCGGAGACCGCGGTGCGGATCTGCTCCCCGCCGAGCCGGGGCAGCATCTGCATGACCCGGTTCACTTCGGCAGCCTCGGCGCCGTCGAGTTTCTCGCCGAGCGCGCCGAGACTTGCCAGGATGAGCGCCAGGTCGTTGTCGGCCTGGTGCGCGTGGTGCCGTACCGCCTTCTCGGTGCGCGCGGCGCGGGTGAAGGCCCTGGCCTCCTCCATCCGCTGCAGCAGGACCTCCACGGACGCGGCGGCCTGCTCGCTCGCGCCCTCGGAGAGCAGGGCGCCCAGGCCGGCCCGCAGGGTGCGGTAGCCGCCGGTGCCGTCGGGGAGCGCCGCGCGCCGCAGGAGTCCCTGTCCGCACAGCCGGTCCAGGACCTCCTCGGCGTCGAAGAGCTGCCCGGAGCGCCGGGGGAAGTCGTCGGGCAGGCCGACCAGCGGGAGGTCGTTCAGGATGTCGGCGGCCCGGAACGGCTCCTCCGGGTGCAGCGCGTACGCCAGGCCCAGCGCGGCCCGTTCCTCGGCGGGGAGCCCGTCGGCCACCTCGGAGCGCACCCGGGCCCGGAACTCGGGGGTGCGGACCAGGGACAGTCCGGTGTGGCCGAGCCGGCCGTCGGCGGACCGCTGCGGCAGCACCTCGTCCAGCAGCATCCGCATGACCAGTGGATGGCCCTCGGACTCGTAGTCCAGGGCGTGCACGACGGCCGCGTCGGGGACCACGGCGTGCAGGTCGAGGAGCCAGGCCAGTGCCTCGCGCGGGGTACCGCCGTTGAGGGCGATGCCCGCGCCGGGGAACGCCAGGGCGCACGGGCCCAGCCGGGGGACCAGCAGGCGCAGCAGGTTGATCCGCCGGTGGGCGGGCGCCGACAGCAGACCGGCCGGCGGCGGGGCGAGGACCCGCAGCAGCTCCACAGCGGTCAGCGCCGCGACACCGGCTGGCGTGGCCGGGGCCGGACCGGCCGTGGGCACGAACCAGATCAGCGGCCGCGGCAGTTCGTCGGGCGGCGGTGCGTCGGTGGCGGAGACCCACAGGCCGACCCCGGCGGGGTCGGTGATCGGCAGGTGCGGCAGTCGGGCGTCGTCCAGCCCGGTCAGCAGGGTGTGGTAGCCGTGGTCCCGGAAGGTCACGGGTTTGCGTACGTCTTCGCCGAGCATCGCGCTCAGGCAGGAGGCGAAGTCGGCGACGGAGGTCTCGTGGCGGTCCGCGGCGAGGGCGCGCAGCGACTGCAGCAGCGGGACGTCAGACTCGCCGAGGCGGACGTAGCGGGTCAGATAGTCGTGCCGCGGCGGCACGGATTCGGGCGGGTAGTGGCTGAGGATCTCCGGGAGGCCGCGGCCGAGCGCGGGGTCCCAGCGGGGCGGGCGGGGCACCCAGGCGGGGCTGCTGCCGTTCATGTCGATGTCCTCTGCCGTCAGCAGCCTGCGGGCCGCCTCGAACTCGTTGGCGTCCAGGCAGGCCAGGACCGCCGCGGCGTGGGCCTCGGACAGCTCGGCGGCGGCGAGTTCCGCGCGCAGTTCCTTCTGCTGCCGCTGCTCGGTGCGTTGCACGGCGGCCTCGGCCTCATCGAGCAAGACCGTCGCCTCGGCGCGCCGGCGCAGCGCGGCCTCCTCGGCCCGCCGTTCCAGTTCCGCCGGGAGGGCGGTCGAGCTGCGGGAGGCGCGCCGGCGCAGCAGGGTGACCCGGGACCGTACGGTGGCGAGGGCCTCCTGCTGGGCGGCGTCGAGCCGGGCGTCGAGGCCGGCGCGTACGTCCCGGGGCAGGGCGGTGCCGGCCGGGCCGGCGGGGGAGCCGGCGGTGTCCAGGAGGTCGGCGACGACGGTGAACTCGCCCTCGTCGACCAGGCGGTGCAGTCCCTGGGCATCGGTCATCGGTTCGGCCAGGCCCCGCAACACCAGGACGGCCGCCTCGCCGGGGTCGAGCGTCCGGCCGCCGGCCAGGGCGACGGCGAGTCCCGGGTGCCGGCTGCGGCCCGCCCAGTCCCGTAGCACCGTGTCGAGCAGCGGCCCGGCCTGGTCGACGGGGTCCGCGGGGCCGGCAGAGTCTGCGGGTACGGTCATGAGGCCCTCCAGCGGGCGAGCAGTTCCAGGTCGCCGAGGAAGTGCCGGGCCAGCACGCCCTCCGGCCCGTCCGGCCCCTCCAGCGCGGCCGCCGCGTCGGTCAGTTCCGTCCAGTGCCCGGCCAGCCAGGTGCCCAGCTCCTCGGCGCCCGGCGGAGCGGCACCCGTCGCGGCGGCCGATCCCGCCGTCCGGAGGAGGTCGTCCACCGCGGCCACCACCGGGTTCAGCCGCTGCAGGTAGCGCTTGAGGTGGCCGCCGAACATCAGGGTCCCGTGCTGGGAGGCGCCCCGCCCGGCGGCCAGCACCAGTTGCTCGGCCGGAAAGGCCCCGGGCCCCTCGCGCCACTCCCGGAGTTCGCCGTCGCCGCGGCCGGTGACGATCCGGCCCAGCTCGGCGAAGGCCCCGGAGGGGGTGTTGAACAGGGCATGGTGGGTGCGGGTGCTGACCTGGCTGGCGAAGGTCATGGCCCGGGCGTGCGCCAGCCGCTGTTCCAGCTCCTCCCAGAGCCTGGCCCGTTCGTGCTCCCGCCGCGAGCCGTCCAGGCTCACCCGGATCAGCTCCAGCGGCATCGGCAGGTAAGCCGCCCGCCAGTAGGCGACGACTCGGTCCACGAACTCCCGCCACGGCGTGCCGAGTCGGGGCAGTACGACCTCCAGCGCCTCGTGGCCGGAGGCGTCTCCCGTGAGCAGCAGCAGGGAGCACGCCCCGAGCGCCACCACCACCCGCTCCCCGGCGGAGAGCCCCTCCTCGAGGACGAGTTCCTCGAGGACCAGCTCCTCCAGGACCGCGGCCACCGCCTCGGGGTGGTGCGCGGAGCGGGCGGCGCCCAGCACCGCCGTACGGGCCCGGGGCCGGAAGCCGGCGTCGGGCAGGCCGCGGCGGAGCACCGCGGCCTCCACGAACTGCCCGGTGTTCCAGCAGTGCCGTATCAGCCACCGCTGCCAGCGCCCCGCCCGGCCGTCTTGCCCGCCGTCGAGCCCGCCGTTCCGGTGGTCGGCCAGGCAGCGGGCGGCAACCACCGCGACCAGGTCCTCGGGGCCCGACCCGCCGAGCAGCTCCAGCAGTTGCCAGGGATCCTCCGCGGCGCCCAGCACCTGGGCCACCAGCCGCGGGTCGGCGGCGCCCTGATCCGCGTAGGCGTGCAGCAGCCGCTGGGCCGGGGCGTGGGCGGCCCCTGCCGGCGGCAGGGCCGTAGCGGAATCGCGCCCGGTCTCCGGCCCGGCCCCCGTGGCCGCCTCCGGCCCGGTCTCCGGCGCGGCGGTCAGCCCGACGGCTCCCGCCGCCCGGGCCACCGCGTCCGCGGCGGCGGCCCCGCTGACCCGGACGCTCAGCTCCGAGGCCAGCCGGTGACGCCCGTAACGGCCGTCGAACGCGAGGTAGTTGAAGCTGCCGACGACGGCCTCGTCGTCCCAGACCAGCAGCGCCGCCCGGTTGCCGCCCTCCACCAGGCGCAGCCGGCCGGGGAAGTCGGCCAGCAGATCCTGCAGCCGCTGCCGGGCCTCGCCGTACTGACGGCGGTCGCCCACCGGGTGGGTGGCGTCCGGCAGGACCAGGGTGACCTCGACGCCCTCCTCCAGCCGCGCGCGCAGGGCGCCCACCAGCCCGGTGTCGACGATCTCGGCGGCCAGGCCGTCGGAGGCGATCACCAGCCTGCGGCGTGCCCGGCTCAGGGCGACCCGGAACAGGGTGCGGTGCGTCGCGTCCGTCACCAGACGGGCGGCGGGCAGCCGACGGGCCGCCAGTCGGGCCTGCGCCTGCCTCAGGTACTCGGTCCAGCCGCTGACCCACAGCTCCAGCGCCGACGCCTCGACACTCGGGTACTCGGCCGGCGCCTCCACCGCCGGCTCCGGCAACTCTTCACGCCCACGCTCCGGTTCCGGCGCCGGTGCCCCAGCCGACCGGAAGTCCGCGGCCCGTACCTGGACCAGCCGGCTGTGCTCGTACGACGGCACCGAGGCCCGTACCCAGTCCAGGAGCTCCGTGATCACCGGGCTGTCGTCGCCGGGCTGTTCCAGCAGCAGCCCGACGTCGGACCGCCCCCCGGCGCCCGACAGCGGGGCCGCGCTGGTGACCAGGGCCGCCGTGTGGTCGGCGACCACCAGCTTGGCGTGCGTCCGGGCGCTGGTCACCGGCAGCACCACCTGGGTCGCGCCGGGTTTCCCGCCCAGCCGCTGCAGGTCCTCCAGGGCGTTGCGGGTCCGGTCGTCGAACTCCTCGTCCCGGTCCCGGTCGGCCGCCCCCCACAGCAGGACCAGCCGTACGTCACGCCGCACCGCGTCCTCGAGCGCCGGGAGGTGCCGACGCAGCGTCTGGTAGTGGATCCGCGGACTGCAGATCACCAGTTGGCTTGTGGCCTGTGCGATCAGCTGCCCCACCAGCCGCTCGTGCTTGTCGGCCGTCACCGGCCGCACCCGCATCTCCCGGTCCGCACGTTCCCGCAGCAGGCCTTCCAACTGCCTAGCGTCATCGGCGAGTTCGCGGTGCCAGGTGTGGCGCTGCCCGGCCGGGACCCCGCGCGCCGTCTCCACCCGGTCCGCCAGGCGTGCCAACGCGCCCGCAGGGGAGGGAGGTTCGCTCAGCGCGCCCACCGCAACATCGCGCAGCTCGCTGAACGGCTTGCCGCCGGGCGCCTCCGCGGCGAGCTGGGTGAGCCGTTCCGAGGCACTCTCCCGCAGCTCGGCCGGCACCCGGTCGTCCACCACGGTCATCGTCAGCTGCTGGTCATGCTCGTGCCAGCGCGGCTCCACCTTCAGCTCGATCCACCGGCGGGTCCGCGGCCGTTCCAGACCGGGCGGCGGCAGCCGGTAGGACAGCACCTTGCGTCTGCGCCCGGAGTCCACCGGCTGGTGGGACCTGTCGGCCGGCGGCTGCCGCTCGTCGGCCTTCAGCGACTCGTCGAGCGCCCGCAGCACCGCGGACTGCGACACCCTGTCCAGGCCCACCGGGTCGTCGCCCACCGGCAGGGCGAGCCTCGGGTCGGGCGGCGACAGCGGGCCGCGGGCGGGCAGCACCCGGCGGGTGATCTGGTCGATCATCAGCTCCCGCTTCTCCCGCACGTACTCCGCGCCGGGCACCGGCGCGCCCCGGTCCAGCTGGTCGGCGACCTCCGGCGGTACGACGATCCGGCTCAGCGAGCGGTCCACCGACAGCAGCCCCGCCCGCCACAGGTCGTACACCAGGTCGTGGACGATCCTGCGGCCCAGCTGCAGGTGCCCGGTGAGCTGCCCCACGTCGTTGAGCCCGGCGCGCACCGCGTCCAGCAGCACCAGCTCCATTGGCGACAGCGCGCCGCCGTAGCCGAGCCGTACCTGCAGCTCCACCGTCTCGCAGGGCACGTAGACGACCGCGATGCTCACCTCGCCTCCAAGGACAGGACGTCGGCGGCGTTCAGCACGACGCCGTAGTGGTCCACCGCCTGGCAGACGGTCTGCCAGAAGGTGTCACCGCCGTTGTCGAACCCCGCGTAGTGCGCGTAGTCCCCGACCACCACCAGCAGCTGTCGGGCCCGGGAGAACAGGACGTTGATCAGGTCCCGGCGGGACAGGTGCCCGAAGCTCTCGGCCGCGCTGCCCGAGCCGCGCCGCTTGTTCCGCACCAGCGAGACCACCACGATGTCCGCCTCCCGGCCCTGGAAGGCGTGCACGGTCTGCACGAACCGCGACAGGTCGCCGTAGCGGTGCAGGACCTCGGCCTGCTGGCGGTACGGGGTGAGCACCGCCAGCGGCTCGGTACTGAAACCGTTGCGGCCCGGAACCGGGGCCGGGCGCATGGCCGACACCAGGCGGTGCACGATGTCCGCCTCGCCCTCGTTCTTCCAGTACGGCTGCTCCTGGCAGTTCGGCAGCCCCGCGGTGTCCAGCCACACCAGGGCACGGCCGCGCAGCCAGCCCGGCGCCTCCACCGGTGCCGGGGTCTCCGGGTGGTGGGTGGCCAGCCCGCCCAGCGGCATGCCGTCCTCGGGCGGGCGCTCCCCGGGGCGCGGCGGCCGCGGGTAGAACACCCGGCTGACCACCTGCGCGATCGGCTCACGCATCCGGAACTGGGTGGACAGCCGCGCCGTCGGCCGGTTTCGCCAGGTACGCGACTCCACGTCGGTGTCCGTGTCCGTGCCGGCTTCCGCGCCGGTGCCGGTGTTCTCGTCTGCAGGCTCCTGCTCCGGGAAGAGGCTGCCGAACATGTCGAACGCCTTCAGGTACGTCTTGCGGTCGGCGCCCGCGGCGGCGATCGCGGTGCTGGGATCGTTGACACACGAGTCGAGGAACCGCACCACCTCGTCCCGCCGGTGCGCCGGCAGCTGGAAGTGGTCCCCGATCAGCGTCCAGCGGGTGCCCCTCACCAGCGGTATCGCCAGCTCCGTCGGCCATGCCTTGGCCGCCTCCTCGACGATCACCCAGTCGAACGAGGACGCCCCGCCGGGGGTCCCCAGGTTGCGCGGCGTGGCGGTGGCACAGGTGGCGAAGACGATGTTCGCGCCGCGCTGCAGCCGGTCCGCCAGCTCCGGCAGGACCGGCTCCCGGGCACCGGGGTCCAGCATGTCGCGCCACCGCTCGAGCACCGGCCGCACGTCCGGGTCCACCCCGGCGGCCAGTTGCTCGTCGATGCCCTGCCGCATCTGCCGAGCCCGGCGCAGCACCAGCTCGCTGCGGAGCCACGGGCGGACCCGCTCGTCCGGGTTGCCGCGCTGGGACACTACCCGCAGCGCGATCGGGACGTCGGGGTCCGCGTCCGTCGGCCTCTCGTCGTTCCGTGCGCCGATGTCCTTCAGGATGCGCGCCGCGAGGTTGTCCAGGGTGAAGTTGGACTGGGCCGAGACGAGGACGCGATGGGTGGACTCCTGCTCCAGATAGGCGGCGACGGCGCGCGCGGTGACCGTCGTCTTGCCCGTCCCGGGCGGACCCTGCAGGGCGAAGAACGGCTGGTGCACCAGGATGTCCCGCACCGCCTGCCGGCCGCCCTTCCGCAGGCCCTTGCCCGCGTCCGCCCAGCGATGCGGCAGCGTGGGCAGTGAGAACGGCCTGCGTAACTGGCTGACCAGCGACTTGAGGCCGAACAGCTCCCAGCGCGCGTCCGCCTGCCGGCGCAGCACCGTCTCCGCGCCGATGTCGTCGGCCGGCCGGACCCAGCCCCGCGGCGGGATCTTCTTCTGCCCCGGCTTGGGCTGCAGCACGATCCGGTCGCCGCCCTCGACCCGAACCACCTGCGCCTGCACGCTCCGTTCGTTCTGCCCCTTGCGGTCGTGGTCCCCGGCGTACACCTCGACGTCGGCGCTGCCGCTCTCCTCGTTCTCCAGTCGGCCGAAGAACTCCCCGAACGGAGGCCGCAGTTCGGGGTTGCTCGCGTACTTCGTGAGCAGGGCGTGACTATGGACCCGCTCCTGGTCGCGCTTCTGGTCCCAGCGCACCAGCGTGCCGTCGCCCGGGGCGTCGGCCACCGTCTCGTACGGGTAGCGGCGGGCGCGCAGTTCGACGCCCTGGAACTCCAGCAGCCAGTTGATGGCGCGCTCGTAGTCCAGCTGCGCGGTGGACTTCGTGACGGCAGGGCGGAGGGCGTCGGTGAACGCCTCCCAGCTCGGCCGGTCCCGGCGCAGCGCGTTGAGCCGCGGCGCCGGGGTGCGGTAACTCAGCGCCTTGATCTCGGGCATGGGTCGCTTCAGCGAGGCCGCCCGCAGATCCTCCAGCTTGTTCTGCACCCCGTACGCGTCCAGCCGCGCCACGTACTTCACAACCAGCACCTCGGGCATCGGAGCCCCCAGGCTCAGACCCTGCTGCGGCCGGAGCAACTGGCAGAACCACAGGCCGCGGGCGCCCGCCAGCACCACGGTGGCCTCCCGCTTGCTCTCCGTGGAGCCGCCGTTGACGAACGGGTCGGCGCCGTCCGGGGACCAGAGCACCTCGCCGCGGCGCAGGTCGGTACGGAGCAGCTCGGCCGTCTCCCGGATGCCGGCCTCAGTGTCCGCCGGGTGCTCCAGCCACTTCCACTTGCCCAGGGTCTCCTCGCCCCGCTCCGGCATGAAGGCCAGCAGATGGGGCAGGCTGCTCACCGCGCCGCCGAACTCGATCATGTTTGCTTCGTGGTGCTCGTTCAGGTAGCCCGCGACCTCATCTGCGGTGGGCCGGTTCCGCGGGTGCGGATCCAGCATCCGCCGCAGCAGGTCGCGCAGCGCAGACGGCAGCCGGACATGCTGCAGCCGGTCCCGCAGATGCTCGCCCAGGCGCTCCAGCCGGTCCCGCTCGGCCACCACCTCCGCCGTCTCACGGGGAACGCGCTCCGGTACCAGCTCCTGCGGCAGCGGCTCGACGAACCACTCCCAGGCGACCGCCGCCAGCCCGTACACGTCACCCTTGGCGCTCTCCACGACATTGTCCGACTCGCCCGGCCGGGGCAGCAGGTACGCCAGCCGCTCCGGCGCCAGATACGGCAGCGGCTCGGGCCCCTCCGCCAGCACCAGCTCCCGCAGCTGCCCGGCCGCGGAGGAGTCCGCGGACGCGCCACTTAGCAGCCCCGCCACGAATGAGCTCAGCTCGAACCGGGCCAGCCGCAGCCGGTACTCGCCGTCGGACCCGACGGCCACGTCCAGCGCGGCGGGGGAGAGCCGGCGGTGCGTCAGGCCCAGGTCGTGCACGATCGCCAGGGCGTCCGCCAGCAGCTCGAACTGCCTCAGTGCCCCCGACGGATCCTTGCGCAGGTTCTCGCCGTCCGCCGGGGAGAGCTGGTTGTCCGCCCCCACGGTGGCGATGAACGCCGCCTCGATCCCCTCGCCCGACTCCGTCCTGAGCCCCGCGTCCTTCGCCGTGACGGCGTCCAGGTAACCACCGCCCAGCAGCACCGGCAGACAAGGATGCTCCAGCCCCGACAGCCGGGTCAGTGCCCGCACCTGCTGGTCCCACAGCAGACCGCCCAGCTTCGTCAGCCCCAGATACACCGAGACGTCGACCTGCCGGTTCGTCTCCGCGTCGAACAGCTCCCGCGTCAGGTACAGGTGCCCCGGGAGCAGCTCCCGGAGGCCGATCGGCTCGTCCGGGACCATTGCCTCGTACGGCCCGCAGCGGGCGGTCGCCGCGTCGCAGCAGAAGTACTTGATCAGATCGACGACCTGCTCCACCCCGAACGCCACAGCCCTCGCCCCCTTGCGCAGCAGCACACGCGTTGCCGCAAGTATGGGGCAAATGGGCGGTGTCAGTGAGGGCTGTCACCACTTCATCTGGACCAAAAGGGGGGCAGCATGCTGACCCCCTTCGCAGCCGCGCTCGGAGTCCTGGGCTTGCTGACTCTCGTTCCCGGCCCGGACATGGCCGTGGTCACCCGGCGCGCCCTCGTGGCCGGCCGCGGGGACGCGCTGCGGACCGTGGGCGGAACAGCGACCGGACTGCTGGTCTGGGGTGTGCTGACGGTGGCCGGACTCGCGGCCGTACTGGCTGCCTCGCCCGCGGCCTACCTCGTGGTCAAACTCCTTGGAGCCGGCTACCTGGTGGTCGTGGGCGCGCAGGCGCTGTGGCAGAACCGCCGCGACGCACCCACGGCTTCAACGGGTCCCGGTCCTGCCGTCGTCGGAAGCCCCTGGCGGATCGGCCTGGTCAGCAACGTCCTCAACCCGAAGATCGCCGTCTTCTACACCGGGCTGCTCCCCACGCTGGCCCCGCCCGGGCTGCCCGCCGCCTGGGCCATGACCCTCCTCATCCTCCTCCACACCACCCTCACCCTCACTTGGCTGGGCAGCTACGTGCTCCTGCTGTCCAAGGCCAAGCACGTCCTTGAGAAGCCGCGGATCCGCCGTGCGCTCGGGCGGACCACAGGCGTCGTGCTCATCGGCTTCGGCCTCGCGGTTGCCACGGCTTCCGGCTGACCCGCATCAACCACTCCCACTCGGGCGTGACGGACTGAGGGCGACGACGATGGGCCGGGCAACACCGTTTGGGGGCAGCCGCGTTCGGTGCTGAGTCCTGCCATCGGCACCGAGTGGCTGAGGGGGTTTGTGGCGGGTGAGCCGTACCGCTGGGCGGAGCCTGGCCGGTGATGCCGGTCATCGTCTCCCCGCGGGCGACGGCGCGACCGGCGGGCAGCGCCTTGTCGAGACAGAGGGCCGTTCACGAATGTGGTCGCCGTCGACGTAGTCCGTGTCTGTGAGCCGGGCGCGGATTCCCCTGCCACGCGGTGGGCCGTGGGAGTGCTCTCCGCAGATCCGCCACACCGGCCCCCATTGACCTCTAGGGTTCCCAAGCTTAGCCTCCATTCCCATACGCAGACGACGTCCATATATGGAGACAGCGTTCATGGTGGGGGTCAATGTGGATGCCGAAGGCACCGTCCAGACAGCTGGTCCATCTCGCCGATCATTCTGGCCTGGCTCATCGCCGTCCTCCTCCGCGTGGCCCTCGGCTCGGCGACGGTCGCCGTCGTCACCGCCTCCGGCGTGGTACTGCCGCTCCTCGCGGGCAGCACTGTCCACCCCGAGATCATGGTCCTCGCCGTGTCCTGCGGGTCGATCGCCTTCTCCCACCTCAACGACCCGGGGTTCTGGCAGTTCAAGGAGTACTTCAACCTCTCGGTCATCGACGCGATCAAGGTCCGCACCACCTACACGACCGTGCTGGCGGTCCTCGGCCTGGGCGGCGTCCTGGCGATGGAGTGGGCCCTCGACGTCCTCAGCCTCTGACCACCGACCCGACCACCGCACACACAAGGAACCGCGACCACCATGAACCAGCCGACCGTCACCCACTTCGCCGTCTACCCCGTGGCCGGCCGTGACTGCATGGAGCTGAACCTCTCCGGCGCCCACGGCCCGTACTTCACCCGCAACATCCTCGTCCTCAAGGACTCCGAAGGCCGTACGGGACTGGGAGAGGTACCCGGCGGCGAGAAGATCACGCAGACGCTCCGCGACGCCGAACCCCTCGTCCTCGGCGCGAAGGTGGGCGACTACAAGCGCGTCCTGCGCGCGATCGCGGACCGCTTCGCCGACCGTGACTGCGGTGGACGCGGCGCCCAGACCTTCGACCTGCGCACCACAGTGCACGCGGTCACCGCCGTCGAGTCGGCGCTGCTCGACCTGCTGGGCCGGCACCTCGACGTGCCGGTCGCGGCCCTTCTCGGGGATGGTCGACAGCGCGACTCCGTACGCGTGCTGGGCTATCTCTTCTACGTCGGCGACCCCGGCCGAACCGACCTGGAGTACGCCCGCGAGCCGGACTCGGAGGTCGACTGGTACCGCCTGCGGCACGAGGAGGCCCTGACACCGGAGTCGATCGTGCGTCAGGCCGAGGCAGCCTACGACCTGTACGGTTTCCGCGACTTCAAGCTCAAGGGCGGAGTCCTGGCGGGCACCGAGGAGGTCAAGGCCGTACGGGCACTGAAGGACCGCTTCCCCGAGGCTCGGATCACTCTCGACCCGAACGGTGCCTGGTCCCTGCGCGAGGCGATCGAGCTGTGCACGCCCCTCGTCGGCACGCTCGCCTACGCAGAGGACCCCTGCGGGGCGGAGGGCGGCTACTCCGGGCGCGAGATCCTGGCCGAGTTCCGGCGCGCGACCGGCCTGCCCACCGCGACCAACATGATCGCCACCGACTGGCGCCAGCTCACCCACGCCCTGGCTCTGCAGTCGGTCTCCATCCCGCTGGCCGACCCGCACTTCTGGACCATGCAGGGCTCGGTGCGCGTGGCCCAGCTGTGCAACGCGATGGGCCTGACCTGGGGCTGCCACTCCAACAACCACTTCGACATCTCGCTCGCCATGGTCACCCACTGCGGTGCCGCGGCCCCCGGCGACTACAACGCCCTCGACACGCACTGGATATGGCAGGAGGGCCTGGAGCGCCTGACGACCGCCCCACCTCGCATCATCAACGGTGAGATCTCCGTCCCCGACGCCCCGGGCCTGGGCGTCACCCTGGACATGGACCGCCTCCTCGCAGCCCATGACCTCTATCGGACGAAGGCTCTGGGGGCGAGGGACGACGCCATCGGCATGCAATACCTGGTCCCCGACTGGAAGTTCGACGCCCGGCGCCCGTGCCTGGTGCGCTGACCGAGCGGTCCGCCCAGGGCCTGTCGCGAAAGTTGATCCCGGCCATGGGCGAGCACGGCCTGTGGCAGGTGGGGGTGCGACGAACGGCCAGTACAGTGGCGGACCCGGACCGTGCCCCTGGTATGCGCGGAACGCTACTGGCCCGTGGGACCGGGTCTACGACCTGTTCCGCCGCCGGCAGCGGGACGGCGCTTGGGCGAGGACGACCACCCGGCTCCAGGCCGAAGCGGACGCGAAGGGCCTGATCATCTGGGATGTGAACATCGACCCGGCCGTCTGCCGGGCGGCCCACCAGCACGCCGCCGGGGCGGGGAAAAGGGGGACGCCAGAAGGGGGCGCAGGCCCACACCGCAGGAGGCGACGGACGGACGCCCTCGCTCGCGGGCCAGGCGGGCCCGTCCAGCGGCTCCGGCGACTGAGAGCGTCCGGTGCCCGGCTGTCGCGCATGGGGATCGACAACCGGGCAATGCGCCAGGTGTGACTCGCGTTGGAATCGTCGTCCTGACTCTGGTGACCGCTCTCGGGGCTCTGGCTGCAGCGGTCGGGATCTCGCCCTGGTGGTGGTTCCTGGTGCTTCCGCTCACGTTCGTGGGTGTGCTCGGCGCCTGGGACCTGGTGCAGCGTCGGCACTCGGTGCTGCGCAACTATCCCGTGCTCGGCCATGCCCGCTACCTCATGGAGCGCATACGCCCGGAACTGCAGCAGTACTTCATCGAGCGGAACTACGACGGGCGCCCCTTCGACCGGGATGTGCGCAGCATCGTCTACGAGCGGGCCAAGGGCACCGACGCGGAGGAGCCGTACGGCACCGAGCGGGATGTATACCACCCCGGTCACGAGTTCCTGGTCCCGTCGATGGCGCCCTGCCCGGTGCCGAAGAACCCGCCGCGCGTGCGGATCGGCGGTCCGGACTGCAGCCGGCCGTACGACATGGCACTGCTGAACGTCTCGGCGATGAGTTTCGGCTCGCTGTCGGCCAACGCGGTCCTCGCGCTCAACGGAGGTGCCGCGGCGGGGGGTTTCGCCCAGGACACCGGTGAAGGCGGGCTGTCCGAGTATCACCTCCGTCCTGGGGGCGACCTGGTTTGGGAGATCGGCACCGGGTACTTCGGCTGCCGTACCGAGAAGGGCGATTTCGACGCGGCCGAGTTCGCCGACAAGGCCGCACACGATCACGTCAAGTGCGTGTCCCTGAAACTGTCGCAGGGCGCGAAGCCCGGCATCGGCGGTGTTCTGCCGGGAGCCAAGGTGAACGCCGAGATCGCCCGTGTCCGGGACGTGCCCGAGGGGCGGACGGTCGTCTCCCCGCCGTACCACCGGGTGTTCTCCACCCCGCGGGAACTCGTCCGCTTCATCGCCCGAATGCGCGATTTGTCCGGTGGCAAGCCCGCCGGGTTCAAGCTGTGTGTGGGCTCGCGCCGGCAGTTCCTGGCCGTGTGCAAGGCCATGCTGGAGGAGGGCACGGCGCCTGACTTCATCGTGGTGGACGGCGCCGAGGGCGGGACCGGTGCGGCGCCGCTGGAGTTCGCCGACCATGTCGGCACCCCGCTCACCGAGGGTTTGCTCACCGTGCACAACGCCCTCGTGGGCACGGGCCTGCGCGACCGGATCAAGGTCGGCGCGAGCGGCAAGATCGCCACCGGCACCGACCTGGTCAAACGCATGGTGCAGGGCGCCGACTACGGCAACGCCGCGCGGGCGATGATGTTCGCCGTCGGCTGCATCCAGGCCCAGAAGTGCCACACGAACACCTGCCCCACCGGCGTCACGACCCAGGACCCCCGCCGAGCCCGCGCCCTCGACGTCCGTGACAAGACGGCGCGCGTCCAGCGCTTCCAGGAGGCGACCGTGGCCAGCGCGCTGCAGATCATGGCGTCCATGGGCGTCACCGATCCCGCGCAACTGCGTCCGCACATGCTCCGCCAGCGCGTGGACCCCTTCACCGAGCGCTCCTACGAGGAGCTGTACGAGTGGCTCGAGCCGAGGCAGCTGCTCGCCGAGCCGCCGGCCTCTTGGGCGGCCGACTGGAAGGCCGCCGACCCTGACCGTTTCACCGTGTGACCTGGAGGACTCACGTGGCCCGTACTGTTGCCCGCGTCATCGTGGACGCGCTGAGCGAGCTCGGCGTGCGCCAGGTGTTCGGCGTCGTAGGAGACGCGCTCAACCCCCTGACGGACGCAATCCGCACGACCGAGGGCCTGGAGTGGGTGGGCTGCCGGCACGAGGAGGCGGCGGCCTTCGCCGCGAGCGCCCAGTCACAGCTCACCGGCACGCTCGGCGTGTGCATGGGCACCGTCGGACCCGGTTCCGTCCACCTTCTCAACGGGCTGTACGACGCGGCCAAGAGCCATGCCCCGGTCCTGGCGATCGCCGGTCAGGTACCGCTCGCCGAACTCGGCAGCGACTACTTCCAGGAGGTCGACAACGACGCCCTCTTCAGCGACGTGGCCGTCTTCCGCGCGACCATCACCTCTCCCGACCAGCTTCCGCAGATGCTGGAGACGGCGGTGCGTCACGCACTGGGCCGCAAGGGCGTCGCCGTCCTCACCGTGCCGGGCGACCTCGGCGAGCGGGAACTGACCGCCGACCGGCCGCCCCGCTTCTCCCTGAACGCTCCGCTGAGCCGACCGGACGGGTCGGCCGTCCGCCGCGCCGCGGAACTCCTGGACCGCTCCGAACGGGTCACCCTGCTCGTCGGGGAGGGCGCCCGAGCCGCCCGCGAGGACGTCCTCACCCTCGCCGGCCGCCTGGCCGCACCGATGGTGCTGACGCTGAAGGCCAAGGCGGGTTTCGAGGGCGACCACAACCCCTTCCAGGTCGGTCAGACGGGGCTGATCGGCAACCCCGCCGCGGCGGCGGCCCTCCAGGACGCGGACACCCTCCTGCTGCTCGGCACGGACTTCCCCTACCGGGACTGGTATCCCGAGGGCCGGACCGTGATCCAGGTGGACACCGAGGCCACCCACATCGGGCGCCGAGTACCCGTCCACGTCGGGCTCGTGGGGGACACCGGCGCCACCGTACGCGACCTCCTGGACGACCTCACCGCCGCGCCTGCCGGGTCCCGAGGCGCACGTGACCGCTCGCACCTGGAGAAGGCGCGTAAACGCTTCGACCAGTGGCGCACAGGTCAGGCCCGGCTCGCCGACCCGTCGCACGACCAGGGTGTCGTGGGCCGCATCCGCTCCGCTCTGGACAACCGTGCCCACGACATCCGCCCCGAAGTACTGGCCGCGGCCGTCGACCAGGTCGCGGCCGACGACGCCGTCTTCACCTCCGACACGGGGATGGCCACGGTGTGGCTTTCTCGCTTCGTCGAGATGCGCGGCGAGCGACGCCTCATCGGCTCCTACAACCTCGGCTCGATGGCCAACGCCATGCCCCACGCTCTGGGTGCCCAGAGCCTGGACCGCGAGCGCCAGGTCGTGGCCTTCTGCGGCGACGGCGGGCTGAGCATGCTCCTTGGCGACCTCATGACCCTGAAGACGTACCGCCTTCCCGTCAAGCTCGTCGTCTTCGACAACCGCCGGCTCGGCATGGTGAAACTGGAACAGGAGCAGGCCGGACTGCCCGAGTTCGGCACCGTGCTCGACAACCCCGACTTCGCCGCCGTAGCCGAGGCCATGGGCATCACCGGCATCCGCGTGACCGACCCGGCCGACGTGGAGAGCGCCGTGCGACGCGCCTTCCGCACTCCGGGCCCGGTCCTGCTCGACGTCCTCACCAACCCCGACGAGATCGCCGTGCCGGCCAAGCCGACCGTCGAACAGGGCTGGGGGTTCGCGGTGGCCAAGGTGAAGGAAATCGTACGCAGCCACGGAGAGCCGAGCGGGGACTGACAGAAGTTCGAGGAATGCTGGTCGGCCGCCGGGGTATGCGCGTGTTCGCCGGACGATGGACCGGCGAACACGAGGCCGATCGACTGGGAGGGCGCATGATGGCGACGACCACGCAGACCGCTGGGCAGACGGTGGACCTTCCGGAGGTCGCGGACCCTTCCAAGGTCGCGCCCAAGGACGCGCGGGAGTTGTCGAAGCTGTTCTTCGACCAGTTGGCGGTGCTGGAGGAGGGCACGCCCGCGTACCAGTACGCGCGCAACACGCTGATCGAGATGAACATGTCCCTGGTCCGCTACGCGGCAGGCCGGTTTCGCAGCCGGGGGCCCGAGGAGATGGAGGACATCGTCCAGGTCGGCATGATCGGGCTCATCAAGGCGATCGACCGGTTCGAGTTGTCGCGCGAGGTCGAGTTCACCTCTTTCGCCGTGCCGTACATCGTGGGGGAGATCAAGCGGTTCTTCCGCGACACGTCCTGGGCCGTGCACGTCCCGCGTCGGCTCCAGGAAGCCCGCGTCCAACTCGCCCGTGCCAACGAGGAACTGCGCAGCCGACTGGGCCGGACACCGACGATCAAAGAGCTGTCCGAGCTGATGAGCCTTCCGGAGGACGAGGTCGTCGAGGCCCAGCTGGCCTCCAACGGCTACAAGTCGGCCTCCCTGGA
Organism: Streptomyces sp. NPDC047079; assembly: GCF_040643755.1. Lineage (NCBI taxonomy): Bacteria > Bacillati > Actinomycetota > Actinomycetes > Kitasatosporales > Streptomycetaceae > Streptomyces > Streptomyces sp. NPDC047079. The sequence continues at coordinate 90,683 of NZ_JBEYUZ010000008.1, read as the reverse complement.
CGCGGCGATCAACGGCAGCGAGGACGGTGAGGCCGCGCTGGCGGACTTCATCGGCGACGAGGACGCCGCCCTCGGCCTGATCGAGGACTTCCACGCCCTCGCCCCGATGATCGCCGAACTCGATGAACGCGATCGCAAGATCATCCACTGGCGGTTCGTCGAGGAACTCACCCAGGCCCAGATCGGCGAACGTCTCGGAGTCTCCCAGATGCACGTCTCGCGGCTCATCACCCGCCTCCTGGCCCGCCTGCGCGAAGGCATGCTCAGCGCCACCTGAGGGTCGGAGATCCGGCACCCGGACGGCAGCCCGGTGTCCTCCCGGCGCCAGGGCAGACACCGAGCGTCGTGCCTCACTGCGCGAGGTTCTGTCAACCGCGGCATCGAGCGGTCCTGCCGACCTGCCGCCGCTACGGCATCTGCGTCCTGGTGAACAACGACGCCCGCATGACGACGACCGTCCTCTTCGGTTGATCCGCTGGGGCGGCTCGCCGCCGCCGGCGCACGGTGCGCGCCGTTGACACTCGCTGGCTGCGGTGCTCCACCCGAAGCTGGTGGTGCGGAGGACCGGCGGGCCGCCGCGTCAGGCGGCGGCCCGCCGGCTCCGTCGAGGAGCTGGGCTTCGGTCAGATGCCGACGTAGGCCGCGAGGTGCTCGCCGGTGAGGGTGGAGCGGGCGGCGACGAGGTCGGCGGGCGTGCCCTCGAAAACGATCCGGCCGCCGTCGTGACCGGCGCCCGGGCCGAGGTCGACGATCCAGTCGGCGTGCGCCATGACCGCCTGGTGGTGCTCGATGACGATGACCGACTTGCCGGAGTCGACGAGCCGGTCGAGCAGGCCCAGCAACTGCTCGACATCGGCGAGATGGAGGCCGGTGGTCGGCTCGTCGAGGACGTAGACGCCGCCCTTCTCGGACATGTGGGTGGCCAGCTTGAGCCGCTGCCGCTCGCCGCCGGACAGCGTGGTGAGCGGCTGGCCGAGGGTGAGGTAGCCGAGCCCGACGTCGGCGAGCCGCTCCAGGATGCGGTGCGCGGCCGGAGTGCGTGCCTCGCCGGCGCCGAAGAACTCCTCCGCCTCGGTCACCGACATCGCGAGCACCTCGCTGATGTCGCGGCCGCCGAGGTGGTGGTCGAGCACCGAAGCCTGGAACCGCTTCCCCTCGCACTCCTCGCAGGTGGTGGCGACACCGGCCATCATCGCCAGGTCGGTGTAGATGACGCCGGCGCCGTTGCAGGTGGGGCAGGCGCCCTCGGAGTTGGCGCTGAACAGCGCCGGCTTCACGCCGTTGGCCTTCGCGAACGCCTTGCGGATCGGGTCGAGCAGTCCGGTGTACGTCGCCGGGTTGCTCCGCCGCGAGCCGCGGATGGCGCCCTGGTCGATCGACACCACACCCGCGCCGGCGGGGACCGAGGCGTGCACCAGCGAGCTCTTGCCGGAGCCCGCGACGCCGGTGACGACGACGAGCACCCCGAGCGGGATGTCGACATCGACGTCGCGCAGGTTGTTCGCCGTCGCGCCGTGGATCTCGAGCGTGCCGGTGGGTTTGCGCACCGTCTCCTTGAGGGAGGCCCGGTCGTCGAGATGGCGGCCGGTGAGGGTGTCGCCGGCCCGCAGCCCTTCGACGGTGCCCTCGAAGCAGACGGTGCCGCCCGCCGTGCCGGCGCCGGGGCCGAGGTCGACGACGTGGTCGGCGATCGCGATCATCTCCGGCTTGTGTTCCACGACGAGCACCGTGTTGCCCTTGTCCCGCAGCCGCAGCAGCAGGTTGTTCATCCGCTGGATGTCATGGGGGTGCAGGCCGGTCGTGGGCTCGTCGAAGACGTAGGTGACGTCGGTGAGCGAGGAGCCGAGGTGGCGGATCATCTTGACGCGCTGTGCCTCGCCGCCCGACAGCGTGCCCGACGGCCGGTCGAGCGAGAGGTAGCCGAGACCGATCTCCGTGAACGAGTCGAGGGTGTGCTGAAGCTTGCCGAGCAGCGGCGCCACCGACGGCTCGTCGAGGCCGCGGATCCAGTCGGCCAGGTCGCTGATCTGCATCGCGCAGGCGTCGGCGATGCTGATCCCCTTGATCTTCGACGACCGGGCCCCCTCGCTGAGCCGGGTCCCCTCGCACTCCTGACAGGTGGTGAAGGTGACCGCCCGGTCCACGAACTCCCGGATGTGCGGCTGCATCGCCTCCCGGTCCTTGGAGAGCATCGACTTCTGGATCCGCGGGATCAGACCCTCGTAGGTCATGTTGATGCCCGCGATCTTCATCCTGGTCGGCTCGCGGTGCAGGAAGTCGTGCAGCTCCTTCTTGGTGTACTCGCGGATCGGCTTGTCGGGGTCGTAGAAACCCGACTCGCTGTAGAGCCGGTAGTTCCAGCCGCCCGCCTTGTAGCCGGGGATGGTGAGCGCCCCCTCGGCGAGCGACTTGGAGTCGTCGTAGAGCTGGGAGAGGTCGAGGTCGGTGACCGTGCCCCGGCCCTCGCAACGCGGACACATGCCGCCGGTGCGGGTGTAGGTCGCTTTCACGGCCGTGCCGTTACCGCGCTCGACCGTGATCGCGCCGCTCGCGCGCACCGAGGGCACGTTGAAGGCGAACGCGCCGGGCGGGCCGATGTGCGGCTGCCCGAGCCGGCTGAAGAGGATGCGCAGCATCGCGTTGGCGTCGGTGGCGGTGCCGACCGTGGAGCGGGGGTCGGCACCCATCCGCTCCTGGTCGACGATGATCGCGGTCGTCAGGCCTTCGAGTACGTCGACCTCGGGCCGCGCCAGCGTCGGCATGAAACCCTGCACGAAGGCGCTGTAGGTCTCGTTGATCAGCCGCTGCGACTCCGCGGCGATCGTGTTGAACACCAGAGAGCTCTTGCCCGAGCCGGAGACGCCGGTGAACACCGTCAGCCGGCGCTTCGGGATCTCGATGCTGACGTCCTTGAGGTTGTTCTCGCGTGCGCCGTGCACGCGGATCAGATCGTGGCTGTCGGCAGCGTGCGGCGCGGGCGACTGCGTGTCCGTCCTCGGGGCCATGCTCTTCGTGTCTCCATCTGTTGCGCGGGCCGCCTGTGCGGTCTCCGGCCGGCGTCGCGTGTCTCGATCTGACCAGCTTCGAGCAGTACGTCCGGTTCTCTTGTGTCGGCTTCTTCTTCGTCGGCGCGGGTCGAGCTCGGCGCAGGGACCTCGAGGCGCCCCCACGCCGCTTGGACCGTGGAGCCCGTGGTCCCGGCCATGCGGCGCGCCCGGCGAGGCGTCAGACCAACCAGCGGCCGGGGCCCATCCGCTCACGGTCAGGCATCTCGCTCACCTCGCGCCAAGCCTGGCCGGGGCGTGGGGGGATACGGAACCGGCGGTACGGCCTGGCCAGCGTAGCGGGTCGGAGCCGGGAGGAAGAGTGAGGTCCATGGCGGTTACGGTAGGCGCGACTGAGGAGCAGGCGCTTCTCGATTCCTGACCGGTTCCATCAACGCGTGCGGGCTGCTGCTACTGACGCGTTCTCTGCCGGATGTCGGGTAGAAATCCTTGTCGGTTCCGGCGGGCACCGTGGTCTGGATCACATGCCGTGAATTGAGCGGAGTCCCCTGTCGGTTTACCCCCGCATGACGACCCGGACCTGCTGGACGAAGGGGGCACGCCCCACTCCCTGGAGGCAGTGGGGGGAGGACAGGCCCGCCGTCATGGCGGCCTGAACCGCTCCCGTACGGCGGTGTCGGTGCCGACCCGAAGCGGTCGGCACCGAGGCCCGATGCGAAGCGCCTCCCGCCGGGTACTCACCTCACCTGGTCGGCGGCGGACGTCGTAGGGTCCGCGCTCTCATCGGCGACTCGGTGGTGTGCGCGTCCGCCTCCCGGTGGATCTGTGCAGGGGCGGTCAGGGCCGGGGACGCAGGGGCGGCTGCTGCTCGGGCGGTTGCCCGCCCAGGTCGGTGAGCAGGCGGGCGCAGACCTCGCGCAGTTTGCTGTTGGTCTGCTGGGACAGGGCGCGCAGGACGGCGAACGCCTGGTCGGCGGTGCAGTGCCGCTGCTGCATGGTCGCGCCGATGGCCTGGTCGATGACGGCGCGTGACTGCAAGGCGTTCTGGAGGTCACGTGTGAAGTCCTCCGCGTCGGCCAGGCGCTGGGCCAGGGCGATGCCCCCTCCGGCCTGTGCCGCGAACTGGGCCAGCACACTCTCGTCCCGGCGGGTGAAGCAACCCGCCCCGGCGCTGTAGAAGTTGAGGGCGCCGACGGTGTGGGCGTGCACCGGGATCGGCAGGGAGAGGCAGGAGCGGACGCCCAGGGACACCGCGAAGGAGGGGTAGGACCCCCAGCGGCCTTCGTCGAGCAGGTCCGCCGAGTGCACCACCTGCCCGGTGCGCAGGGCTTGCAGACAGGGTCCGTCGTCCTGCCCGTACTGCTTTTCGTCCAGCTTGTCGGCCACATCGCCGGTGCTGACCACGGTCAGGGGCCGGTGACTGCGTTGCAGGGTGACACCGCAGCCCTCGGCGGCGGGGACGGTCCGGACCGCGTCCTCGACCAGATGCTGCAGAAAGTCGCGCAGGGAAGCGGTCTCCAGCAGCCACTCCACCACCGGCACCACGCGGTGACCGTCGGCACCCTGTAGGAGCATCACGTCTCACCTTCCTCACCTCGATCCCGGCCTCGGCCGAGCGCTTGGTCTCCTCACCTTGTGCTCGTCTCTTCGTATGCCCGGACCATGCGCGACCGCACGTCACCCGGGACCGTACGGAGTGTGGCGCTGCTCCCACGCTGACGACGCTTTCACTCCGCCCTGGGGGAAGGGTGTGCGTGACGTCGTTCGATTCCCTCGTGTGGTGAACGGTGGCCCTGCCGGGGGATTGATCACCGTGCGATTGACGGGGTGTCAGATCCGCCGTGGTCCGTGAAGGCGAGGGAGGGGGAGGGGGACCTCGGTTCTCAGGGGGTGCCCCCGCCGGGGTGCCGGTGCACACCCCCGCCCAGGAGATCGCGCAGGGCCTGCTCCTCCGCGGGGCTCAGTCCGGTCACGAACTGCTGGAGCGTGGCGATCGGGTCCGGTCCGCGGTCGAGGGCCTCGCGCATGGCCTCGGCGGTGAACTCGGCCGCGTTCTTCGCGGGCCGGTACGCGCCGCGCCGTCCGTCCACGTCACGCAGCACAAGTCCCTTGTCGTACAGGCGTTTGAGGATCGTGTGGACGGTGTTGTAGGCGAGGCCGCCGCCGATCTCGGTCTGGATCTCGGCCGGTGTCAGCGCCCGCTCGGTGGCCCAGAGTGTGGCGAGTACCTCGCTCTCCAGCTCGCCGGCGCTGCGTCGTTCCGCCCTGCCCTGGGGGCCTGTGCCAGCCATGCCCGCAACCTTACAGCGCGTAGGGAAGTGGCAGGGGTGGCAGTGGGGGCGGCCGGTGGTGAGCGCGGATCACCCGTTCGGCGGAGTGCGATCCGCGTGTGGCCGGTGTGGCGAGCCGTCTCGCCCTGCGGCGTCTCACTGCGCGGGTTTAACTTGTCCGTGTTTTACCGACTTCATTCCCGACTTTCGCCGTCGACTCGACCCTACGGCTTGTAGGGTGGGAGCCCCTACGGTTTGTAGGGAAGTGAGGGGTGGGCCGTGACCAGCAGCTCGAACATCACACTCGCAGGAGTCCGCCGGCTCGCGGGGCCCTCGGTCGCCGGTTCGTCATGGCGCGACCCCGGTCAGAGCCTGATCGCCGTGGTCGCGGGCGCCTTCACGCTGGCTCAGCTCGTCCTTGTACGGCCGGGGATGGGGCTCGGCTGGGACGAGACGGTGTACGTCAGCCAGGTCAGCGCCCACGCCCCCGCCGCGTACTTCAGCGCGCCGCGCGCCCGGGGCATATCGCTCCTGGTCGCGCCCGTCACCTCGTGGTCCTCCTCCACCGCGCTGCTCCGGGCGTATCTGGCAGTGCTGTCCGGCGCCGCCCTGTTTCTCGCCCTGCGTGCCTGGCGGGGTCTCTTCCCGGTCCGGGTGCTCGCGCTCGGCGGTGCCCTGTTCGGGAGCCTGTGGGTCACCCTGTTCTACGGCCCGCAGGTCATGCCCAACTACTGGGTCGCGGTCGGCGCCCTCGCCGGTACCGGCTGTTTCCTGCGCGCCCACGCCGACCGCACCGACCGGGCGCCCGTGTGGGGAGTCGCGGCGAGCGCTGCGCTGATGGCGTGGATGCGGCCCATGGACGCCCTGTGGATCACCACACCCCTGCTGGTCCTGCTGGTGGCCGTACGCCGGTGGCGGTGCCTCGCGCTGCTGTCCGCGCTCGTGGGCGGGCTGACCCTCGGGGCGGCCGAGTGGATCGCCGAGGCGTACGCCGACTACGGGGGGCTCGTGCGGCGCCTGTCCGAGGGCTCCCGGATCCAGGGCGGCCTGGGCTGGGACGTCGCCGTCACCGACCAGCTGCGCAGCCTCGCCGGGCGCGCCCTGTGCCGTCCCTGCACGGGCGCGCTGCCCAACCCGGCGGTGACGGCCTGGTGGTTCACGCTGCCCCTGTTCGCCTTGCTCGCGGCGATCGTCGCGGTCGGGGCCCGGCGCCCGGCCCGCACCCTAGTGCCGCTGGCCTGCGCGGCGACGGCGGCCCTCCCCTATCTCTTCCTGATCGGATACGCCGCGCCACGGTTCCTGCTCCCCGCCTACGCCCTGCTCGCGATCCCGGTCGCCGACGCCCTCCTCCACCTGGTGACCGCACCGGACGGCCGGTGGCGGCCCGTCATGGCGACGCTCGTGGCGCTCGGGCTGGCCGGCCATCTGGCGGTGCAGTACGCGGTGCTGCACCGCACCGTGGCCCGCACCACCGCCGACCGCCACGGCTGGTCCCGCACCGCCGCCGAACTGCACCGGTTGGGCGTCCGGCCGCCCTGCCTGCTGACCGGGAACGAGTCCGTCCCCATCGCCTTCTACACCGGCTGCTCCTCGGCGGCGACCAGCGGCAGCAACGCCAACAGCACCGCCGCCGACATCGCGCGGGCCGCACAGCGCATGCCCGTCGCCCACCTCGGCACGCCCACGGGCCGCCCGCCGTCGTACACCCACGGCTGGCCCGCCCACTCCTTCGACGGCATCCGTCTGTACATCGCCCCCAGGACCGCACCGTCGACGGCCGTGGGCGGACACGGATGACCCCGCCGACGACCACGCAGACGCCCCCCGACGCCCCGGAGACGGCTCCCGCCCGGACCAGGGCCCTGCATGCCCGCGCCCCCTGGCACGCCGCCGTCACCCTCGTGGTGCTGGTGTGCACCGCGTTGCTCGCCCGGCGCCACTGGCCCGTGATCGAGGCCGGCGCCGCCCGGCTCGCGGGCGCCGACCCGGGCTGGCTGCTCCTCGGGGCGACGGCCGCGGCGTCGACCTGGGCCTGCTCGGCCGTCGCCCAGCAGGGCGCGGTGGCCGAGGCGCTGCCCGGTGGCCGGCTGGTGGCGGCGCAGTTCGCCGCGTCCGCCGCCAACCATGTGCTGCCCGCGGGCGTCGGCGCAGGCGCCGTCAATCTGCGCTTTCTGACCCGCTGCGGACTGTCCGTGCCCCGCTCGGCGACCGCCCTCGCGGTCAAGGCCACCGTCGGGGGCGTGACCCGGGGCGCGCTGATCGCCGTCCTCGCCCTCGCCGGACCCGGGCTGCTGCGGATACCACGTGTCTCCGTGGCCGTCGTGGTGGCGGCGCTCCTGGCGACCGCCGCACTCCCGCTGCTGTGGCTGTCCGGATCGCTGCGGCGAGCCGTGCGAGCCGTGTCGGCGGACGTGCGGGCCCTGCATCGGCTACCCGGGCGGGCAGCCGCCCTGTGGGGCGGATCGCTGGCCTTCTCCTCGCTGCACGCGCTGGTGGTCGTCGCGGTCACCCGCTCCCTCGGCCTGCCCCTGCCACCGGAGCGGGTGGCACTGGCCTACCTCGCGGCGAGCAGCGCGGCCGTTCTGCTGCCCACCCCCGGCGGCATCGGGTCCCTCGACGCCGCGCTCGCGCTCGCGCTCAAGCTCGCCGGAGTCCCCGGCAGCGCGGCGGCTTCCGTGGTCCTCGGCTACCGGCTGCTGACCGTGTGGCTGCCGCTCGTCCCCGGTCTCGTGGTGCTCGGCGTGCTGATGCGGCGCAAGGCGCTGTGATCCCCGCGGGTTCCAGGGACCGCAAGGCGCACATCCGAGGCGTACGTCATCCGCGGGCACCCGCCTTCGCGGCCCGGCGGGAGCGCAGGAGCTCCAGGGCGAGCGGGATCAGCGAGACCACGACGATCAGCGCGATCATCGGGAGCAGGTACTTGTCGACGTTCGGCACCGAGGAGCCGAGCGCGTACCCGGCGAGGGTGAGGCCGAGGCTCCATACCAGGCCGCCGGCCACCTGCCAGAGGGTGAAGGTGCGCGCGGGCACGTGCAGCGCGCCGGCCATCGGGTTCAGCACCGTGCGCACTACGGGGACGAAGCGGGCCAGGACGATCGCCTTCGCGTGTCCGTACCGGTCGAGGAGCTCCTCGGCGCGCTGAGCGCCTTCCTTCAGCCGGGCCGAGCGGCTGCGGGCGAGCAGCGCGCCACCCGCCTTGCGCCCGATGAGATAGCCGCACTGGGATCCGGCGAGCGCGCCCACGGCCGCCGCGACGAGCAGCGCGGGCAGCGACAGATGCACCCCGTGCCGGCCCGAGCCGGTGCACAGCAGGCCCGCCGTGAACAGCAGGGAGTCGCCGGGCAGGAAGAAGCCGATGAGCAGGCCCGTCTCGGCGAACATCACGATGCCGACGCCGAGCACGCCGAAGGCCGCGAGCAGGGACTGGGCGTCCAGCACGTTCACGGCGAGCTGCGCTCCCTGTGACAGGGGTGTGGCCATCGTCGCGAGCCTTTCACGGGGGCCGGGTGCGGCACTGCGCCACCCGGCGGCTGACTGCAAATCTGTAGACCGTCTACTGAACTGTAGACGATAGTGGGGTGGCGAACGTTCCCGCCATCACCGGTACAGGTGACCGCCGCCGTATCCGCGCGGGTGCCGCCCTCCGGGATCAGGCCGTCGCGAGGGAGATCTCCGTCGACTTGATCAGGGCGACGACCGAGGAGCCGGGCGCCAGGCCGAGGTCCTCCGCGGCGATCCTCGTGATCACGGCCGTGAGTGTGCCGCCCACGACGGAGACCTTGACCGATGCCATGGCGCCGCCCGTGGAGACACGGTCGACGGTCCCCGGCAACTGGTTCCGGATGGAGACGTTCTCCACCGCCGTGGTGGCGAGCGCGACCTCCGTCGACTTGATCAGCACGTGCACGGAGGCGCCCGGGGCGAGATCCAGCTCGTCGACGGCCTCCGCGGTGATCGCGGCGGTGATGTCCTGGCCCCCGGCCAGTCTCACCTTGACGGCCGCCATGACCTCACCCGGGGTGACGGTCGTCACGGTGCCGGCAAGCTGGTTGCGGATGCTCAGGTTCATGAGTGCGCCTCGAGGAACAGGGGAAAACGCCGGGTTCTGTTCCTATGCTGAGCCAGCGGCGGCCGAATTCCCTCGCCACAGGCGCGTGGCGTGTCAGGCCGCACCCGCGTGGCGTGTCAGGCCGGATACGTGTGCGTCTGCGCCGCCTTCACGGTCGCCCAGACCGGAGCGCCCGGCTGGAGACCGAGTTCGGCCGCGGCGACGGTGGTCAGGTCCGCCGCCAGGGGCAGCTCACCGGTGAGGTCGATCCGGATCCGGTCACCGTGGGTCTCGAGTCCCGCGACCTCGCAGCGCCACAGATTCCTCGCACTGGAGCCGGCGGGCCGTTCCCGGTACAGGGTCACCGCGCCCGGCGGGAACGCCACGAAGACGGGCCCCGACAGAGCCTCGTCGGTCGTGACCCCGGGACCGGCGTCGAGCCGTACGGAGTGTCCCTCGGCCACGCCCCGGTACAGATTGAGCCCCACCAGCCGGGCGATGTAGTCGGTGCGCGGATGGCGGGCGATGTCCGACGGCGTGCCCTCCTGGACCACCCGGCCGTGCTCCACGACCACCAGCCGGTCGGCGAGGACCATGGCGTCGAGCGGGTCGTGGGTCACGAGCACCGCCACCGCCTCGAACTCGGCGAGGTGACGTCGCAGCCCGGCCCTCACCTTGAGCCGGGTGCGGGCGTCGAGCGCGGCGAGCGGCTCGTCCAGCAGCAGCAACCGGGGGCTCGTGGCCAGTGCCCGGGCAAGCGCGACCCGCTGGGCCTGGCCGCCGGACAGCCGCCGCGGCTTGGCGCCGGCGTGGTCGGCGAGGCCCATGCGCTCCAGCCACCCGGTGGCGACCTCCCGCGCCCGGGCCTTGGACGCGCCTCGACAGCGCGGTCCGAAGGCCACGTTGTCCAGGGCGGTCAGATGCGGGAAGAGCAGGTAGTCCTGGAAGACGACGCCCACGGGACGCGACTCGGGCGGCGTACGGTCCAGCGCGGCGCCGTCGAGCCGCAGATGACCGCCGGAGAGCGGGACGAGCCCCGCCAGGGCCCGCAGGGCGGTGGTCTTGCCGGCGCCGTTGGGCCCGAGCACCGCGACGACGTCTCCGGGCGCCGCGGCCAGCGTGACATCGAGCCGGAAGGAGCCGCGCTCGACGACGATGTGCGCGTCCAGGCCCTGACTCCCCGCATCGGCGGAGGCGGGACGGACGGAGGACCGGTCCGTATGGGTCATGACGCCGTCATCCAACGGTCCCGCAGTCCCGCCAGGACCGCGATCGACACGGCCAGCAGCACCAGGCTCAGGGCGATCGCCGCCGCAGGGTCGTTCTGGAGCGCCAGGTACACGGCCAGCGGCATCGTCTGGGTACGGCCGGGGAAGTTGCCCGCGAAGGTGATCGTGGCCCCGAACTCGCCCAGCGCCCGCGCCCACGCGAGCACGGCTCCGGCCGCGATGCCCGGCGCGACCAGCGGCAGCGTGACCCGCCGGAAAGCGGTGAAACGGGAGGCGCCGAGCGTCGTGGCGGCCTCCTCGTAGCGCGGGTCGGCGGCCCGAAGCGTCCCCTCCACACTGATGACCAGGAACGGCATCGCCACGAACGCCTCCGCCACCACCACCCCGGCCGTGGTGAAAGGCAGCGTGACCCCGAACCACGCGTCCAGCCACCGCCCCACGACCCCGTTGCGCCCGAGCGCCAGCAGCAGTGCCACACCGCCCACCACCGGGGGCAGCACGAGCGGCAGGGTCACCAGGGCCCGCACCAGGCCCCGCCCCGGGAAGTCCGTACGAGCCAGCAGCCACGCCAGGGGGACGCCCAGCACCAGGCTCACCGCGGTGGCGGCGGTCGCGCTCACCAAGGACAGCTGGAGCGCCTGCCACACCTGTGTGCTCGTCAGCTGGGCCGGCAGGGAGCGCCACGGGGCCCGCAGCAGCAGGGCCACCAGCGGCAGCAGCAGGAACACCAGGCCGGCCAGCGCAGGCAGCAGCAACGGCAGCGGCACCCCCGGACGGCGGACACGCCCGCGCCGCGAGCCGTCCGTGAGGGTGCCGGCCGCGGCGTCGGAGGTGCCGGAACGGGTCACGGCTGGAGGAACCCGGCCTCGGTCAGGACACTGCGGCCCTCGGCGGACCGCACCAGCGCGATGAACTCCTTGGCCGTCTCGGCGTTGGGCGCGTTCTTGAGCAGGGTGATCGGGTAGTCGTTGACGGCCTTGGCCGACTCGGGGAAGGGCACGCCCTGCACCTTGTCACCCGCCGCCTTCACATCGGTCTTGTAGACGACCGCCGCGTCGGCCTCCTTCAGCTCCACCTTCGTCAGGGCGCCCTTGACGTCCTGTTCGTACGACACCGGCGTGAGCTTCAGCTTGCTCGCGTCGAGTGCCTTCTGCGCCGCGGCGCCGCAGGGGACGGTCTTGTCGCACAGCACCACCTTCATACCGGACCTGGTGAGGTCCCTCAGGGAGGACATCTTGTGCGGATTGCCGGGCAGGGTGGCGATCTCCAGCTGGTTGCGTACGAAGGTGACCGGGGTGCCGGCCGCGGCTTCGCCGTCCGCCACGATGGCCATGGTCTTGGGGCTGGCCGCGGCGAAGACGTCGGCGGGGGCGCCGCCGGTGATGTTCGCGGCGAGGGTGTCGCTGCCGGCGAAGTTGAAGACGACCTTCGTGCCGGGGTGCTCCTTCTCGAACTCCTTGCCCAGGGTCGTGAAGCTCTCCTTGAGGGAGGCGGCGGCGAAGACGGTGACCGTGCCGGACAGCTTCGGCGACGAGGACGCCGCTGAGCCCGGCTTCGTGGCGGATCCGGAGCCGGATCCGGAGCCGGAGCCGGTCGAGGAGGAGCAGGCACTCAGGGCCAGCAGCGCGGCGGCCCCCGCACCGGCCACCTGAAGCGTCCGACGGGTTCGGCGCGCGGAACGGGTCATCACGGGTCCACTCCCTCTGTGCGTCGCGGGAGAGATCCCCGGACCCCTCCGATACGCCGATCATTCTGACGCAGATGCTATCCGTATGTCTTCAGTCGCATCGCATGGGCTAGTCGAATCAGGGGTGGAGGTGCGCATGTGCGTCCCTACGGGCCTGCCTGTGCGGTGGCGCGGGTGTCACGTGCGGTCGATGTGTACGTTTGTCGACTTCACTCGGGCGGTGGCCTCCACCCCGACCTCCAGGCCGAGTTCCTCCACCGCCTCCCGGGTCAGCAGCGAGACCAAGCGGTGCGGACCCGCCTGGATCTCCACCTGGGCGGCCACGTCGCCGAGCTTCACGGCGGTGACGATCCCCGGGAAGGCGTTGCGGGCGGAGGTGTACGAGGGGGCGTCCTCCTCGCCGGTGCCGCCCGCGAGCTCCACCGAGAACGCGGCCAGGTCCTTGCCGTCGATGACCCGGCGGCCGATCTCGTCGCGATGGGTCGCCATCCGGCCCGCGTCCGCCCAGCGCCGCGCGGTGTCCGGGCTCACCCCCAGCAGACGGGCGGCCTGCCCGATTGTGTAGGACTGCATGGGCGCCACGATAGGCGCCCCCGTCGCCCCGGCCGCAACACACCCCCGACGGCCCCTCGGCGCGCCCGGATCTGCGAAAACGGCGTGACCCCCTCCGCACGCATGGCAGGATCCCACCCCATGGACGTGTCCTGGGCGATGCGGAGCGTGCGCGCGGCGGTGTTCGCCGTCGTGTGCGTGCTGCTCGCCGCCGGGGGACACACGCTGGCCACGGGCGCGGTGCCGGCGGTGTGGGTGGACGTGGCCGGATTTCTGCCCGTCTTCGCGGGCAGCGCGCTGCTCGCCGGGCGTGAGCGTTCCCTCCTCGGCATCGGCCTCGCGATGGTCCTTGTGCAGGGCGGGCTCCACCTCGCCTTCGACGCGGGCGGGCCGCCGGATGCGGCGATGCCCATGCCCGGCATGCCTCACGGGATGCACATGGCCGCCCAGCCGCACGTCATGACCTCGCACGCCGTCGCCGCGCACCTGGTCGCCGCGCTCGTCGCCTCCTGGTGCCTACGGCGCGGCGAGGCCGCCCTGTGGTCGCTGCTGCGCAAGGCCGTGGCCTTCGTCCCGCGCCTCGTCGCCTGGTGGGGCACGGCGCCCCTGCCCGAGTACGCCGGACTGGCGCGCCCCCGCGCGCACCGGCGCCGCCTCCTGCGGCAGGCGCTGCTCCGCCACGCCGTGTCCCGGCGCGGACCGCCCCCGGCTGCCCCGTACACCATCTGACCCCCCAACACCGAGCACACGTACGGAGCACCACCACCCATGTCCCCCATGCGTACCACCCTGCGCCGCGCCGTCACCGTCGCGGCCCTCACCGCCGCCGGTGTCCTCGCCGCGGCAGGCGCGGCCTTCGCGCATGTCACCGTCCACCCCGAGAGCTACGCCAAGGGCGCCACCGACGGTGTGCTGACCTTCCGCGTACCCAACGAGGAGGACACCGCCGCGACCACCAAGGTGCAGGTCTTCCTGCCCACCGATCACCCGGTGCTGGGCGTGCTGGTCACCCCCGAGGCCGGCTGGACCGCGCAGGTGACCACCACCAAACTCAAGACGCCGGTCAAGACGGACGACGGCACCATCACCGACGCCGTCTCCGAGATCACCTGGACCGGCGGGCGCATCCGGCACGGCCAGTACCAGGACTTCCACGTCGCCTTCGGCCAACTCCCCGGCAACGCCGACCAGCTGACCTTCAAGACGCTGCAGACCTACTCCGACGGCAATGTCGTCCGCTGGATCGAGCAGACCCCGAAGGGCGGCGACGAGCCGGAGAATCCGGCGCCGGTCCTCCATCTGACGGCCGAGGGAGCGCCCGAGGCGTCGGCGGAGGGCAGCGCGTCGACGGCGGCCCCGTCCGGCGGCGGCACCGCCGGGAAGTCGGGCGACGCCGCCACGAAGACCGCCTCCGCCGACGACTCCACCGCACGCGGGCTCGGCGTCGCGGGCCTGGCCGTCGGCGTGCTGGGCCTGGCCGCCGCGGGCTTCGCGCTCGCCCGCGGCCGTGGCCGCAGCTCCGCCTCCCAGTAGCCGGATCCCCGTCCCGCCGCCGTCAGTGCCTGTCGGCGGCGGGACGGGCAGTGCACCGCGCCGGCAGGTGCACCATCGACGGCCACCGGGTCTGCGCGGCCGTCGAAGCCATCGGTGAGCCCGAGGCCGTACGTGCCTGCGGCGACGCTTGAGCAGGTGCCCTGACGGTGTCAGCCCGAACGTTTCGAAGGCGCCTGCTCGCGCTCCAGGCGGATGTCCTGGCTCGACAAGGTCATCGGTGACGCGGAGAAGGCGCGCAGCCGGATACGGATGCCCTTCTTGGGGATCACGAAGCGGCCGCCCGGGGCCTGGATCCGGTAGGTGGCCGTCGTATGACCGGCGAGGGACGAGGGGCCGTCGAGCACCTTCCAGTAGCGGCTCATGCCCTGCCCGGTGGTCACCGTGAAGTGGGGCTCCAGGGCCGCCTCACCTCGGTTGGCGACCCGGACCCTGAGCGTCTCGACCGTCAGGGGCGTCCGGGAGGCGGCGGCAGCGCGCATGTGCAGCGGCGGTGTGCCGGTCGCCGCCACGGCCACGGCCACCAGGGACGGGGCCACCAGGGCGCCCGTCAGCACCATGCGGGCCACCCTCCGTCCAGGCAGCAGCCTGGGCTGCCAGGCGGTGGTGAAGGCCGTGGGCGGCACGGTGACGGCTGCCGCCAGCCACAGCGGCGTCATCAGCAGGTAGTAGCCGTCCTGCGAGCGGGTGGCGAAGAAGAAGGCGCACCACGGCAGCACGGTCGCGGCCGGTCCCAGCCGGCGCACGAACAGCACGAACAGCGCCAGCAGCCCCGCCGCCAGCAGCATGCTGGCGTGCGAGTACCAGGTCAGCCGGTCGCTGCCGTCGGTGTAGTACAGGGAGATGCCCACCAGGCCCTGGCCGTGGATGACCGCGCCCTGCGTGATCGGCAGCGCGACGCCCGATATCCAGGTGCGTGGCTCGCTCACGATGAAATACGCGTTGATCAGCAGCCAGGTTCCGGTGGCTATGCCCGCGATGCGTCCCACGGCCAGGGCGGCCCCACGCGCGCCCAGCTCCCCCCGGCGTATCGCGTAGACCCCGGCCAGCAGGAACGGCGTGAGGAACCACGGCAGTTGCTGGGCGGCGCAGGCCGCGCCCAGACACGCGGCCCGTGCCCAGTCGGCCGGGCCGCCCGCGCCCATCCGCGTCCACCGCATCACGACGGGAATCAGCAGGGCGAGCGCGACGACCGCCGGGTAGCCGAGCCGGGCGTATGCCGGGACCATGCCGAAGCCGAGGCACACCATGGTGGCCGCGGAGCGCCACGGCGTCGGCAGCATCTTCCACATGACGATCGCGCCGAGCGCCATCGCGGTCGTGGTGACCAGGGTCTCCGGCACCGCGCCGTGGCCGAGCCAGAGCAGGGGCGCGGTCAGCAGGGCGGTCAGCGGCGGGTAGCCGTAGGTGTAGTCGTAGCCGCCCGTCACCGTCGGGGTGTAGGCGATACCGTGGCCGAACAGCCAGGGCCACGGCTGCCCGTACACCGGGTGGCCGTGTATCAGTTCACGGGCGGCCTGCGTGGTGAGGATCGACTCGTCGCTGAAGTTGTGCTTCACGGACAGGGCGCAGTAGGCGAGCGTGACCGCCGTCACCAGGACGACGAGGTCGAGCCGCGCCAGCGACCGGCTGCGCCGCACCACCAGCGTCAGGACGCCGGTGACCAGGATCGACGCGTAGCAGAGGGAGATGATCGCGGCGACCACCGGCTTGTGGCTGGCGGCGGAGGACCACACCGCGCGCGTGCCGATGAACAGGCTGATGTCCGCGAGCAGCGTCAGGACGCGATGCCACTGCGCGGGAGTCTGATCCGGCTCGTCCGGCGCCATCAGGGGGCGCAGACGTGTCCATCGGCCGCTTGTCGCGGACCTCACTTCTGCCAGCTGCACGACACGGAACGTAGGGCGGCGGGATGAACGTCGACCCCCTGGAGGTGAAGAGTCCGGTGTGAGCCCAGTAAGAAGTATCTGTACGGGGGTGTACCGACCGGGTGCATAGGCGCTCCCCGGTCAGTAGATGTCGCGCACATAGCGCTTCTCGGCGGCCAGCTGTTTCACATACGAGGCCGCCTCCGGTTCGCTCAGTCCGCCGTGCACGACCGCGATGTCCCGCAGTGCCCGGTCGACGTCCTTGGCCATACGGGAGGCGTCTCCGCAGACGTACAGGCGGGCGCCGTCCTGCAGCCAGTGCCACAGCTCCAGGCCGTGCTCGCGCATCCGGTCCTGCACGTAGACCTTGGCCCGCTGGTCGCGGGAGAAGGCGGTGTCGAGCCGGGTGAGGACGCCCTCCCGGCCAAGCGCCGCCAGCTCGTCCTCGTAGTAGAAGTCCGTGGCACGGTGCTGCTCGCCGAAGAACAGCCAGTTCGGTGCCTTGTGCCCCAGTTCGCGGCGTTCTTCGAGGAAACCGAGGAAGGGTGCGATTCCGGTTCCCGGTCCCACCATCACCATCGGTGTCGAGCCGTCGGCCGGGGGCCGGAAGTGCGGGGAGCGCTGTACGAAGACCGGTACCGCGGTACCGGGCTCGGCGTCCGCGAGGAAGCCGCCGCAGACCCCCGCCCGCCGCCGCCCGCCCAGCCCCTCGTAGCGGATCACGGACACCGTCAGCGACACCCGGTGCGGATCGACGAGCGGGCTCGACGAGATCGAGTACAGCCGGGGGCGCAGCCGCTTGAGCGCCCCGGTCCACTCCTCGGCCGTCGCCTTCACCGCGTGCTCGGCCACCACGTCGACCGCCTGCCGGCCCCAGGACCAGCGCGCCAGCCCGTCCTTGTTTTCGGGCCGCAGCAGCTGCCGCAGCTCCCGGTCGTCACGGGTGCGTTCGGCGACGAAGCGCAGGAGGTCCGGGGTGATCCGGGTGATGTCGAGATGCCGCAGCAGGAGATCGGTGAAGGGAATCGTGCCGCCCCCCGCGGCCTCGACCGCCGTGGAGCCGTCGATTCCCGTCACCTCCAGCCATTCCTGAACAAGCGCGGGGGAGTTGACAGGGTGCACCCCGAGCGCGTCCCCCGTCTCGAACGTCAGGTCCGTCCCGCTCGTGTCGAAGGTGAACCGTCGCACCTCCTTGCCCGCACCGGGCCTGCTGAGCGGCCGGTTGCCGAGGAGACGGGCGGTGGCCGGGGCGGACTTCCCGGCCCGGGGCGCGGTGGCGGCCGGCTCGCTCGTGCCGGGGGTCGCCTGGCCCGGGGTTCTCGCGCCGGGCGCGGGCCGGGCCGGTGAATGTGTACCGGGCGCCTTCGGGTCCTGTGCCGAGGGCGTGCCGCCGAGGGCCTCGAGGACTTCCTCGAGCCAGGCCCCCGCCGACGGCTCGTAGTCCGGTTCGCAGTCCGTGCGCGGCGCGAGGCGCACCCCGCCCAGCTCGTGCAGGCGCGCGTCCAGCCGGCGCCCGTGCCCGCAGAAGTCGTCGTACGACGAGTCCCCGAAGGCGAGCACGGCGTACCGCACGCCGTCGAGCCGGGGTGCCTCGCCGCCGGAGAGGTCGTGCCAGAAGCCGGAGCCGTTGTCGGGGGCATCCCCGTCACCGAACGTGCTGGTGATCAGCAACAGATCGGCGTCGCGCGGGAGATGACGCGCATCGGTCTCGTCCATGCCGACCAGGGTGGCCCGGTGCCCGGTCGCGGTGAGCCGTCGCACGGCGGCGGCCGCGAACTCCTCCGCGTTCCCCGTCTGCGAGGCCCACAGCACGACGACCTCACGACCGGCCGGCTCCGCGGGCGACCTCCCGGTCCCGGACCTGGAGTACAGGCCGGCGAGGAGGCCGTTGACCCACACGGCGTGCTCGGCGCTGAGGGGCGCGTCCGGAGGCAGCACCGGCACGCCCGGCGCGCCGGAACCGAGGCCCGCGAGGAAGCCGGTCAGATACCGGCGCTCACGGGCGGTGAGGACCGGAGGCGGTGAGGGGACGAAGCCGAGGGGGGCACCCGCCGGTGCGGCCGGGGGCGGGGCTGTGGGGAGCGAGCCGGCCGTGGGCGAGGCGGTGCCCGGTGCCAGGGCGTGGGCGTGGGCGTGGGCGGGAGCCTTTCCGTCGCGCTCCACTGCGGGCGGTTCCGTCACCTTCGTCAGCGCCACCGCGCACACCTTGAACTCCGGCTGGAACGACACCGGGTCCACCGCGTCGCTGGTCACCGCGTTGACGCTCAGATACTCGCCGAACAGGTCGTTCCAGTGGAACGGAGCGAAACAGCACCCCGGCCGCACCCGGTCCGTCACCACCGCCGGCAGTACGGCCCGCCCGCGCCGCGAGGCGACCTCGAGCCGGTCGCCGTCCACGACCCCGAGCCGTGCGGCGTCCTCGGGATGCACCTCCACGAACGGACCGGGATTGAGCCTGTTGAGCCTGGCGACCTTCCCGGTCTTCGTCAGCGTGTGCCACTGGTGCGGCACCCGCCCGGTGTTGAGCAGGAACGGGAAGTCGTCGTCCGGGAGCTCGGCGGGCGGCAGGTGCGGCCGTGCGTGGAACACCGCCCGCCCGCTCGGCGTCGGAAAGGACAGCCCGCCCTCGACGTACCGGACGGGATTGCGGGCCGGGCCGTCCTCCCGCGCGGCAGGCCACTGCACGGGCCCGGAGCGCAGCCGCCCGTACGTGACCCCGCGCAGATCCCAGCCGGTCTTCGGGTTCCACGCCCGCTTGATCTCCTCGAAGACCTCCTCGGCGCTGTCGTACGAGAACCCGTCCGCGTATCCCATCTCCCGTGCGACGGCCGCGATCAGCCGCCAGTCGGCCGTCGCCTCACCCGGCGGGTCGACCGCCGGCCGGGCGAGCGTCAGCCCACGCTCGCTGTTGACGAGGACGCCCTCCGTCTCGGTCCACAGCGCGCCGGGCAGGACCACATCGGCGTACGCATTGGTCTCGGTCTCGGCGAACGCGTCCTGTACGACGACGAACTCGGCGGCCTCCAGCCCCTCGATGACGGTCTTCCGGTTGGCCACCGACGCCACGGGGTTGGTGCACATGATCCAGCAGGCCCTGATGTCTCCCTCGGCCATCTTCCGGAACATCTCGACGGTCCCGGTCCCGACCCCGTCCGCGCGGAGGGTGCCGGACGGCACCCCCCACAACTCCTCGACGAACGCCCGCTCCTCGGCCACGAGGACGGACCGCTGACCGGGCAAGCCCGGCCCCATGTATCCCATTTCGCGCCCGCCCATGGCATTGGGCTGCCCGGTGAGCGAGAACGGGCCGCTGCCCGGGCGGCAGATCGCCCCGGTGGCGAGGTGCAGATTGACGAGCGCGTTGGTGTTCCAGGTCCCGTGCGTGGACTGGTTGAGCCCCATGGTCCAGCAACTCGTCCACTCCTTCGCCTCGCCGATGAGCCGCGCCGCCTCCCGGATGTCATCCTCGGCCAGACCCGTGATCTTCGCGACGGCCTCGGGCGCGTAGTCGGCGAGGAAGCCGGGCATCGCCTCCCAGCCCTCGGTGTGCCGGGCGATGAAGTCGGCGGCCGTGCGGCCGTTCTCGTGCAGCAGGTGCAGCAACCCGTTGAGCAGGGCCAGATCAGTCCCGGGCCGGATCTGGAGGAACAGGTCCGCCTTCGCCGCGGTCGCGGTGCGCCGGGGATCGACCACGATCAGCTTGGCACCCGCCTTGACCCGGTCCATCAGCCGCAGGAAGAGGATCGGATGGCAGTCCGCCATGTTCGAGCCGATGACCAGGAAGACGTCCGCCTTGTCCAGATCGTCGTACGAGCCCGGCGGCCCGTCGGCACCCAGCGACAGCTTGTAGCCCGCGCCCGCGCTCGCCATGCACAGCCGCGAGTTGGACTCGATGCGGTTGGTCCTCACGAAGCCCTTGGCGAGTTTGTTCGCCAGATATTGCGCCTCCAGGCTGAGCTGCCCGGACACATAGAACGCGACCGCGTCCGGACCGTGCGCGTCCACGATCTCCCGCAGCCGGCGCGCGGTCGCGCGGACGGCCGAGTCGACGGACGCGGGCGACGCCTCCGCACCGCGGTCGGCTCGGACGAGTGCCGTGGTCAGCCGCCCGGGGGCGGCCAGCAGATCCGCGGTCGTCGCGCCCTTGGTGCACAGCCGCCCGCGGTTGGCGGGGTGCTCCTTGTCGCCGGAGGCCTTGACGACGCGGCAGCGGCCGTCGGCACCGGTCGCGACGTCGAGCACGATCCCGCAGCCGACGCCGCAGTACGAGCAGACGGTCCGTATACGCCGCGTTCCGGGACTGGTGGTCATGACGACGACCGTAGGAACCGGCCGTTACGCGGATGTCACACCCCTCGATCTTGAGGGGTTACGGGCGCTGCACAGGGGGCGCTCGGCCGGTGTGAGGGGGCGCGAGGGCGGTACCCGGGGAGTGCGATGTGGCCAAGGTGACAGCAGTGGCGGTCGGGGGCGTCGCGGTCCGTGTCGCTGTTGGGCCGAACGGGTGACCATGCGCAAGAATTGACCGATGCAGACGATGAGTGCGAGCCAGCGGGGAGGGCCGGTGAACAGCCACGATGTCACCGACGAACAGTGGGAAGGGCTCGCTCAGGTCGTTCCGCTGCGTGGCCGGGACGCCTGGCCGTCGGCGGTCGGCCACCGGTCCATACCGGAGGCGGAGACCGAGGCGCGCCGCCGTTTCGTGGTCCTGCGGGTCAATGTGTTCGCGGACGCCCGGGAGGTGGCCGAGACGCTGATGGCTGGGGTGCCCGTGCTGCTCGACCTCACGGGTGCGGAGGCCGACGTCGCCAAACGGGTGCTGGACTTCAGCACGGGTGTCGTCTTCGGCCTGGCCAGCGGGATGCACCGGGTCGACCGCAACGTCTTCCTCCTGACCCCGCCCGGGACCGAGGTGCGGGGCCTGATGGAGGGGGCGGGGGTTCCCGGCGTCTGAGCCCCGGAGCGCGGAGTCCGAGCGGGGGACCGCCCCCGGGCGTGCGGGGCTTCGGTTCGTGTGGCCGATGGCTTCGGTTGGTGCGGGCCGATGGATTCGGTCGTCGCCGTGTGGCCAGCTCGGTCGCCCGATCGTAGGAAGGGCGCGAGGGCAAAACGGTTCGGCTGGGACGGGCCCCCTACGGTGCCGGACATGACCGCCCCACCCGCGTTGTCCCTGCCGGACCGCCCCGGTATCAGCGATCCGCGTCCGGACCGCCCCTGCCTCACCGAACTTCGGCTTTCCGCGTTCGCCGGGCACCGGCGGGCCGCCTTCGCGCTGGGCCCGTTGACGCTCTTCGCCGGCCCCAGCGGCTCGGGCAAGTCCCGTGCGCTACAGGCGTACGAGGCGCTGGCGCGGCTCGGTGGCGGAGCCGAGCTGAGGGAGGCGTTCCCGGCCCCGGCGTCCTGTGTGCCCGAGCGGGCGCGGCCCGACGCCCAGCGGCGGCGGGGCTTCCGCATCGGTTGCACGGCCGACGGCCCCGAGGGGCCCGTCCGGCTCGACCTCGCGGTCCAGGCCGAACCCGCGTTGCGTATCGTCGGCGAGCGGCTGACCTCCGGCGGGCTGGTGCTGCTGGAGACGGCCCTGCGCGATCCCGGCCGGGCGACGGTGCAGGCGGCCTGGCACACGGCGGGCTCCTCACCGGTCACCCGGGCCCCGCTCCCGGACGACCGCCTCGGCACCGCGCTGCTGCCGCTGCGCGTGGCGGGCAGGACCGACGGCCAGCGACGGGTGCTCGCCGCGGCGGAGCAGATGGTGGTCGCCCTGCGCTCGGTCTTCGCCTGCGACCCTCGGCCCCGGCGGATGCGCGCCCCCGTCCCGCCGGGCGCGGGCCGGCTGCTGCCGGGTTGCGACAACCTCGCCGACGTGCTGTGGCGTACGCGTGCGGAGTGCGCCAGGCGGCACGCGCTGCTGACCTCGGCGGTCGGGGCCGGGTGCGCGGGGCGGGTCGTGGATCTGCTGGCCGAGCCGCTCGCCGACGGAAGGATCCGCGCACTGCTGGACCGGGGCGAGGGGCTGCGGACACCGCTGGAGCTTCTGGGCGACGGCGAACTGCGCTATGTGGCCCTGGCGCTGGTACTCCTCACCGGTCCGGGCGTCCTCGATGTCGACCCGGTGAGGGAGGTGCCGGAGGCGATGCAGACCCTCACGGTGCTGGCGGACGGCCTCGACCGCTGTCTGGACCCCAGGCAGACTCGGGAACTGCTCCGGCTGGCGGCACGAATGTGCCAACGGGGCCATATCCGCCTGGTGGGCACGGTGAGAGAGGCACCCCCGGCGACGGAGGTGGACGGGGTGACGGTGGTAGACCTGAACCCGTGACACCAGAGCCTGAGCCCGCGCCACCGGAACGGAAGCCTGCGCTGCCGGAACGGGATCCCGCGCCGCCGGAACGGGATCCTGCGCCGCCGGAGCGGGGCCCTGCGACCCCGGAACCCGAACCCGCGCCCGGGGAACCCGAGTCCGCGACCGCGGAGTCCGAGCCCGTAGCACCGGAACCCGGTGCACGTGAGGGCCTCGACGTGGCGCGGCTTCAGCGCCGCCTCGCCGACTTCGCCGCGGCGCGCAACTGGCAGCCCTACCACACGCCCAAGAACCTGGCGGCCGCGCTGAGCGTCGAGGCATCCGAACTCGTGGAGATCTTCCAGTGGTTGACACCGGAGGAGTCCGCGCGGGTGATGGACGACCCCGCGACCGCCCATCGGGTGAGGGACGAGGTCGCGGACGTGCTCGCGTATCTGCTCCAGCTGTGCGAGGTGCTCGGCATCGACGCGCTGGCGGCGCTCGACGCGAAGATCGACCGCAACGAGGAGAGGTTCCCGGCGCCCGGAGCCGACTGAGACGGAAGCCCACCCCGGCGCGGTGGACGGCGCCTGGCCTCCGTCCCCGGGCCACGAACACCCTGGTATGTCACTCTCCGGAGTCACCGAGTTGTCCCCACCCCGCAGGTTGTCCACAGATTTCGGTCCAGCTCTGGCTTTTCGTCCCTCCAACCTTCACTCTGGGTAGTGGACAACGGAGTTCGGGCTGGATGTGCGAGAGCACGTCGGACAGAGCGGGGGGCAGCGCATGGACGCGGTGCGGCTCATCGTGACGAGCAGGTGCGCCCTGGCGGGGAGCGAGGGCGGGCCGAAGATCATGGCGGAGGCGTGGCAGGCCTACGCACTGGCGCAGGCGATCGGCAGTCGCCTGGCGGTCTCGGGCCCTCCCGAACTACGCGGGGAGGCACTGGGACTGACGGAGCTGGCGGGCAGAGGCTGCGGTGTCCTGGACACCCCCTCCATCGACGTGGCCGACCTGCGGGCCGCCCAGCTCACGGATCTCGGTGACGCCCGCAAGGCCCTCCTCGACCTGGGCACCCTCCTCACGGAGCTCGGCATGGCCCTCGTCGCGGCCGCGAGCGCGGCGGACGACGAGGGCACGTACTGGCAGTGCATGGAGGCCATTGACGCGGCCGACGAGTCCAGGGACCGGGTCAGGGAGATGCTGCGCAGACTGGCGGCGAGGGACGGCGAGATACGGGAGCGGTACAGAACGGCGGGTTGAGCACCCCCTCCACGCCCCGGCCGGGAGCGCCTGGCCGACGGCACCGCGGATTTCACCCGACCGAGCCGGCCGGAGACCGGCGGGAGTGCCGGCGCCGCCCGGCGTCCGAGCGTGCAGGATGGAGGCATGGATCTTCGCATCTTCACCGAGCCCCAGCAGGGGGCGACCTACGACACCCTTCTCTCCGTCGCCAAGGCCACCGAGGAGCTGGGCTTCGACGCTTTCTTCCGTTCCGACCACTATCTGAAGATGGGCGCCGCGGACGGCCTTCCCGGCCCCACCGACGCCTGGATCACCCTCGCCGGCCTCGCCCGCGAGACCAAGCGCATCCGCCTCGGCACGCTGATGACCGCCGCCACCTTCCGCCTCCCCGGTGTCCTCGCCATCCAGGTCGCGCAGGTCGACCAGATGTCCGGGGGCCGTGTCGAACTGGGTCTGGGAGCGGGCTGGTTCGAGGAGGAGCACAAGGCGTACGGCATTCCGTTCCCCAAGGAGAAGTTCGCCCGCCTCGAGGAGCAGCTGGCGATCGTCACGGGGCTGTGGGCGACCGAGCCCGGCAAGACCTTCACCTTCCACGGGAAGTACTACGACCTGACCGACTCGCCCGCCCTGCCCAAGCCCGCCCAGTCCAAGGTCCCGGTGCTCATCGGCGGCCACGGCGCGACACGCACCCCGCGGCTGGCCGCGCGCTACGCCGACGAGTTCAACATCCCGTTCGCGTCGATCGAGGACAGCGAGCGCCAGTTCGGCCGGGTCCGTGCGGCCGCCGAGGAGGCCGGGCGCGGCGCTGACGCGCTGACGTATTCGAACGCGCTCGTGGCCTGTGTCGGCAAGGACGACCAGGAGGTGGCCCGCCGCGCCGCCGCGATCGGCCGTGAGGTCGACGAGCTGAAGGCCAACGGCCTGGCGGGCACCCCGGCCGAGGTCGTCGACAAGATCGGCCGGTATCAGGAGATCGGCTCCAGCCGTATCTACCTCCAGATCCTCGACCTGAACGACCTGGACCACCTGGAGCTGATCTCCTCGCGGGTCCAGTCCCAGCTGGGGTGACCCTTCAGGGGCCGCCGGGGCCCTCCGTGCGTCGCCGCGCGGAGGGCCCCGACACCCCTGTGAGCGGAACCGTGGCCTCCGTCATGGCCCCGCCGCTCACGTCCCCCCGCGGGTGACGGTCCGGCCCGGCGCCGCGCCCGTGACGGTCTCACCGGGCCTGGACCTGGGGACGACCGGAAGACTGGGGGTGAGCGCGTGGCGGAAGGCGCAGCGATGAGAGACAGGCCCCGGGGGAGCGCAGGATCCCCGGCAGCCCGGGCGTGCTGGTGGAAATCGGGTGGTCGCGGGTGCCCCGGTGCCGGAAGACTCGGGACATGTTCCTGACGATCAGTACCACCGGCACGCCCGAACGCCCGGCGACCGACCTGGGTTTCCTGCTGCACAAGCACCCGGGGAAGGCGCAGGCGTTCTCCATCTCCTACGGCACCGCGCACGTCCTCTACCCCGAGGCGGACGCCGAGCGCTGCACGGCGGCGCTGCTGCTGGAGGTCGACGCGGTGGCACTGGTCCGGCGAGGCAAGGGCAAGGGCCGGGGCGGCGCACCCGACGCGGCCCTCGCGCAGTACGTCAACGACCGCCCCTACGCGGCATCCTCCCTGCTCGCCGTGGC
Source organism: Streptomyces sp. NPDC047079 (assembly GCF_040643755.1). NCBI lineage: Bacteria > Bacillati > Actinomycetota > Actinomycetes > Kitasatosporales > Streptomycetaceae > Streptomyces > Streptomyces sp. NPDC047079. Next base: position 65,273 of record NZ_JBEYUZ010000008.1, on the reverse strand, counting down.
GCTGAGCAGCGTGTTCTCGAGCGCGATGCGGGGCGTGTGCACGGCCCGGCCCGAACGCGCCGGGCAGCCACTGCCCCTGCGGATCGAGATACCCGCCCTGCCCGCCCGGGGCGGCCCCGACCTCGTACGGCGTCTCTTCACGCCGCTCGGCTGGAGGGTCACCGCCGAACCGGTGGCGCTGGACGCCGAGTTCCCGGAGTGGGGGGACTCGCGGTATGTGCGCCTGGTCCTGGAGTCGGAGGCACTGACCCTGGCAGGGGCCCTGCGCCACCTGTACGTTCTGCTCCCGGTCCTGGACGACGCCAAGCACTACTGGGTCTCCGCCGACGAGGTCGACAAGTTGCTGCGGGCGGGCGAGGGCTGGCTGCCCGGCCACCCGGAGCAGAAGCTGATCACCAGCCGGTATCTGTCGCGCCGCTGGTCGCTGACGCGGCAGGCGATGGAGCGGCTGGAACTGGTGCGGCTCGCGGAGAGCGACGACAGCGACGTCGAGGAGATCGACAACGCGGTGGATGCCGAGACGGAGAGCGAGGAGAAGCCGACCCCGCTCGCCGTGCGGCGCAGGGAAGCGATCATCGCCGCGCTCGAGGAGTCCGGCGCCACCCGCGTCCTCGACCTGGGCTGCGGCCAGGGCCAGTTGGTACAGGCACTGCTGAAGGACGCGCGGTTCACGGAAATCGTGGGTGTGGACGTGTCGGCGCGGGCGCTCGCCATCGCCGCCCGGCGCCTGAGACTGGACCGCATGGGGGAGCGGCAGGCGTCGCGCGTGCAGCTCTTCCAGGGCTCGCTCGCGTACACCGACCGCCGTCTGAAGGGCTACGACGCCGCCGTGCTCAGCGAGGTCGTCGAGCACGTCGACCCGCCGCGGCTGTCCGCCGTGGAGCACGCGGTGTTCGGCGCGGCCCGCCCCCGGACGGTCCTCGTGACGACCCCGAACGTCGAGTACAACGTCCGCTGGGACAGCCTGCCGGCCGGGCACGTCCGCCATGGCGACCATCGCTTCGAGTGGACGCGGCGGGAGTTCCGGGCCTGGGCGGACGCGGTGGCCGGACGGCACGGCTACGGCGTGCGGTTCGTACCCGTGGGACCCGACGACCCGGAGGTGGGCCCGCCCACCCAGATGGCCGTGTTCACGCTGGCCGCGAAGGAGGAGAGGGCCGCATGACCACCACCCGTACCACAGGGCGCACCCTGCCCGTGACCGACCTCTCCCTCGTGGTCCTGATCGGTGCGTCCGGCTCGGGCAAGTCCACCTTCGCCCGCAGGCACTTCAAGCCGACCGAGGTCATCTCGTCGGACTTCTGCCGCGGACTGGTCGCCGACGACGAGAACGACCAGAGCGCGAGCCGTGACGCCTTCGACGTACTGCACTACATCGCGGGTAAGCGCCTCGCCGCGGGACGCCGCACCGTGGTCGACGCCACCAGTGTGCAGCAGGAGAGCCGCCGCCAGTTGATCGAGCTGGCCCGGCAGTACGACGTGCTGCCGATCGCGATCGTGCTCGACGTGCCGGAGGAGGTGTGCGCCGAGCGCAACGCGGCCCGCTCCGACCGGGCGGACATGCCGCGCCGCGTCATCCAGCGCCACACCCGAGAACTGCGCCGGTCCCTGAGGCACCTGGAGCGGGAGGGCTTCCGCAAGGTGCATGTGCTGCGGGGTGTGGAGGAGGTCGAGACCGCGACGGTCGTCACCGAGAAGCGCTTCAACGACCTGACCCACCTCACCGGCCCCTTCGACATCATCGGCGACGTCCACGGCTGTGCGTCCGAGCTGGAGTCGCTGCTGGACAAGCTGGGATACGTCGACGGCGCGCACCCGGAGGGCCGGACCGCCGTCTTCGTGGGCGACCTGGTCGACCGCGGCCCGGACAGCCCGGGTGTGCTGCGCCGGGTGATGTCGATGGTGGCGTCCGGCAACGCGCTGTGCGTGCCCGGCAACCACGAGAACAAGTTCGGGCGCCATCTGCGCGGCCGCAAGGTCCAGCACACGCACGGACTCGCCGAGACGATCGCGCAGATGGAGGGCGAGAGCGAGGAGTTCCGGCAGCAGGTACGGGAGTTCATCGACGGACTGGTCAGCCACTACGTCCTCGACGGGGGGCGGCTGGTGGTGTGCCATGCCGGTCTGCCGGAGAAGTACCACGGCCGCACCTCCGGCCGGGTCCGCTCGCACGCGCTGTACGGCGACACCACGGGCGAGACCGACGAGTTCGGCCTGCCGGTGCGCTATCCGTGGGCCGAGGAATACCGGGGCCGGGCGGCCGTGGTGTACGGACACACGCCGGTCCCCGAGGCCACCTGGCTGAACAACACGATCTGTCTGGACACCGGTGCCGTCTTCGGCGGCAGGCTGACCGCGCTGCGCTGGCCGGAGCGGCAGTTGGTCGACGTGCCGGCCGAGCGGGTCTGGTACGAGCCGTCCCGGCCGCTGCGCACGGAGGCGCCGGGCGGGCACGACGGCCGGCCGCTGGACCTCGCCGATGTCCACGGCCGTAGGGTCGTCCAGACCCGGCACGCTGGCCGGGTCTCGGTCCGCGAGGAGAACGCCGCGGCGGCCCTGGAGGTCATGAGCCGCTTCGCGGTGGACCCGAGGCTGCTGCCGTATCTGCCCCCGACGATGGCACCGACCGCGACCAGCCACGTCGAGGGCTACCTGGAGCACCCGGAGGAGGCCTTCGCTCAGTACCGGGAGGACGGGGTCGCGAGGGTCGTGTGCGAGGAGAAGCACATGGGCTCGCGGGCCGTGGCCCTGGTGTGCCGGGACGCCGGGACGGCACGGAAGCGTTTCGGGGTCGGGGACACCTCCGGCTCGGTCGGGGGCGGGGAAGGCCCCACCGGGTCGCTGTACACCCGCACCGGGCGGCCGTTCTTCGACGACGCCGCGGTCACCGAGGAGATCCTCGGCCGACTGCGCTCCACGATCGGCGAGGCGGGCCTGTGGGAGGAACTGGAGACCGACTGGCTGCTGCTCGACGCCGAGCTGATGCCGTGGTCGCTGAAGGCTTCGGGGCTGCTGCGCTCGCAGTACGCGGCGGTGGGCGCGGCGTCCGGGGCGGCGTTCCCGGGGGCGCTGGCCGCGCTGGAGGGCGCGGCGGCGCGGGGCGTGGAGGTGACGGACCTGCTGGCGCGCCAGCGCGCGCGGGCCGCGGACGCGGCGGCGTTCACGGCGGCGTACCGACGTTACTGCTGGACCACGGAGGGACTCGAGGGCGTCCGCCTGGCCCCGTTCCAGCTCCTGGCGGTCCAGGGCCGCAGTCTCGCGGCGCTGCCGCAGGACGAGCAACTGGCGCTGCTCGACCGGCTGGTCGAGCACGACGGAAGCGGGCTGCTCCAGACGACCCGCCGGCTGTACGTCGACACCGGCGACCCCGAGTCGGTGCGTGCCGGGATCGACTGGTGGCTGGAGATGACCGGGCGCGGCGGGGAGGGCATGGTCGTCAAGCCGGTCGAGGCGGTGGTGCGGAGCGCGGCCGGACGCCTGGTGCAGCCGGGCATCAAGTGCCGCGGCCGTGAGTACCTCCGGATCATCTACGGTCCCGAGTACACGCGCCCGGAGAACCTCGCGCGGCTCCGCGGCCGGTTCCTGAACCACAAGCGCTCTCTCGCGCTGCGCGAGTACGCCCTCGGCCTGGAGGCCCTGGACCGTCTCGCCGAGGGCGAGCCGCTGTGGCGGGTCCACGAGGCGGTCTTCGGAGTGCTGGCCCTGGAGTCGGAACCGGTGGACCCGCGTCTGTGAAGGAGCCGTACTCCCCGGGTCGGGCGTCCTCGCGGACGTGTCACGCCCGGGGAGTACGCAGCGAGACCGGGCTCGCCCAGGCCACAGCGGCGGCGCTGGGTGTCCGTGACGAGGTGTATTTCTCGCCACATCTCGCCATAGGGGGCGGTGATCGGCACGACTGCTTATCGTCAAATAGACGGAATCAAATGGCCCGGTTCGCGGGGAACGAAGGGTGAACACGCGCCCGAATGGTCAGGATGGAGGCATGGGATTCCATGTCGACTCCGAGGCCGGGCGGCTGCGTCGCGTCATCCTCCACCGGCCGGATCTCGAGCTGAAAAGGCTCACCCCCAGCAACAAGGACGCGCTCCTCTTCGACGACGTGCTGTGGGTGCGCCGGGCGCGCGCCGAGCACGACGGGTTCGCCGATGTGCTGCGAGACCGCGGGGTCGAGGTCCATCTCTTCGGCGATCTGCTCACCGAGGTCCTGGAGATCCCGGCCGCCCGCACCCTTGTCCTGGACCGTGTCTTCCACGAGAAGGAGTACGGCCCGCTCGCCACCGATCATCTGCGCGCAGCCTTCGAGGCCCTGCCCGCCGCGGAGCTCGCCGAGGCCCTCGTCGGCGGCATGACCAAACGCGAGTTCCTGGAGGCCCACCCGGAGCCGACCTCCGTGCGGTTCCATGTCATGGAGCTCGACGACTTCCTCCTGCGTCCCCTCCCCAATCACCTCTTCACCCGCGACACCTCCGCCTGGATCTACGACGGTGTCTCCATCAACGCCATGCGCTGGCCCGCCCGGCAGCGCGAGACGGTCCACTTCGAGGCGATCTACCGGCACCATCCGCTGTTCCGTGACGAGCCCTTCAACCTCTGGTCGGAGGGGCAGTCCGACTACCCCTCCACCATCGAGGGCGGTGACGTGCTGGTCATCGGCCGTGGCGCCGTCCTCATCGGCATGAGCGAACGGACCACGCCCCAGGCCGTCGAGATGCTCGCGACGAAGCTCTTCGCCGCGGGGTCGGCGCGGTCCATCGTGGCGCTCGACATGCCCAAGCGGCGCGCCCTCATGCACCTCGACACCGTGATGACCATGGTGGACGCGGACACCTTCACCCAGTACGCGGGGCTCGGGATGCTCCGCTCCTACACCATCGAGCCGGGGGCGGGGGACAAGGAGCTGAAGGTCACCGACCATCCGCCGGAGCACATGCACCGGGCCATCGCCGCGTCGCTGGGGCTCAGTGAGATCCGGGTGCTCACTCCCACGCAGGACGTGCACGCGGCCGAGCGGGAGCAGTGGGACGACGGGTGCAACGTCCTCGCCGTCGAGCCGGGGGTCGTCATCGCCTACGAGCGGAACTCCACCACCAACACCCATCTGCGCAAACAGGGGATCGAAGTGATCGAGATCCCGGGCAGCGAGCTGGGCAGGGGCCGGGGCGGGCCCCGGTGCATGAGCTGCCCGGTGGAGAGGGACCCCGTCTGAGGGTGCCGCGAGCGCCGGGGCGGGCGGGGGTTCGTATAGAAATGTAAGACGTCGTATACACTTCCATTCGTCCCCTTGTTCGTCCTGCCTCGCGTATCCCTGGAGTGCCCCCATGGCGACAGTCCCGACCGCCCTCGCCGGACGTCACTTCCTCAAGGAGCTGGACTTCACCGCCGAGGAGTTCCGTTCCCTGGTCGAGCTGGCGGCCGAGCTCAAGGCGGCCAAGAAGGCCGGGACCGAGACGCGGCATCTGACCGGCAGGAACATCGCCCTGATCTTCGAGAAGACCTCGACCCGCACGCGCTGCGCCTTCGAGGTCGCGGCCGCCGACCAGGGCGCCCACACCACCTACCTGGACCCGGTCGGCTCGCAGATCGGGCACAAGGAGTCCGTCAAGGACACCGCCCGTGTGCTCGGCCGGATGTTCGACGCCATCGAGTACCGGGGGAGCGGGCAGAGCGTGGTCGAGGAGCTGGCCGCACACGCCGGGGTCCCCGTCTACAACGGCCTCACCGACGAGTGGCACCCCACTCAGATGCTCGCCGACGTGCTGACCATGACCGAGCACTGCGCCAAGCCGCTGACCGGCATCGCCTTCGCCTACCTCGGCGACGCCCGCAACAACATGGGCAACTCCTACCTCGTCACCGGCGCCCTGCTCGGCATGGACGTCCGTATCGTCGCCCCCCGGTCGCTGTGGCCCGAGGACACGGTCGTCGAGACGGCGAAGGGGCTCTCCACCGCCTCCGGCGCCCGGATCACGCTCACCGAGGACGTGAAGGACGGTGTGCGCGGCGCCGACTTCGTCGCCACCGACGTATGGGTGTCCATGGGCGAGCCCAAGGAGGTCTGGGACGAGCGCATCGCGCTGCTCGGCCCGTACGCCGTGACCATGGACGTGCTGCGCGCCACCGGCAACGACGACGTGAGGTTCCTGCACTGTCTGCCCGCCTTCCACGACCTCGGCACGGCCGTGGGCCGCGAGATCCACCAGCGGCACGGGCTGACCGAGCTGGAGGTCACCGACGAGGTGTTCGAGTCCCCGCACTCCCTCGTCTTCGACGAGGCGGAGAACCGGATGCACACGATCAAGGCCATCCTGGTCGCCACCCTCGCCTGACCGGGCGTGCCCGCCACCACAGCGGAGCCCGGCACCCTTCCCGTACGATCCTCGACGGTCCCGGAACCACCCCTTCCGGCGATCGCCTCGCGACCTCCCCCACGCGCTCGGCAGCCTCTCGGCTCCTCCCGGGCAGGGGACACCCCCCGGTCGACCCGCACCACTGAAAAGAGCGCCACCTTCATGCCCGGCAGACCCGCCAACCCCTTCCGCATCAAGTCACCCGAACTGCTCGTCGCCGAGGCCGGCGCCGATCTCGCGGGTCATGGCCTCAAGCGCCATATGGGCCTGTTCCAGCTCCTCTGCTTCGGCGTCGGAGCGATCGTCGGCACCGGCATCTTCGTCGGACTGTCCGACTCGGTCGCCCAGGCCGGGCCCGCGGTCGTGGTCTCCTTCGTGCTCGCCGCCCTCACCTGCGTCTTCACCGCCTTCGCGTTCGCCGAGCTGGGCGGCGCCATCCCGGTCTCCGGGTCCTCGTACTCCTTCGCCTACGCGGGTCTCGGCGAGGGCACGGCCTTCCTCGTCGGCTGGTGTCTGCTGCTGGAGTACGGCGTGTCCGTCTCGGCCGTCGCGGTCGGCTGGAGCCAGTACGTGAACGAGCTGCTGACCAGCCTCACCGGGTGGCAGCTTCCCTCGGCGCTCTCCGGCGGGCCGGGCGACGGCGGGGTGATCAACCTGCCCGCCGTCATCGTGATCGCGCTGGCCTCCGTGCTCCTGGTGCGCGGTGTTCGCGAGAGCGCCCGCGCCACCGCCGCCATGGCGGTCCTCAAGCTCGCCATCCTCGTCGCCTTCTGCGCCATCGGATTCACCGCCTTCAAGCACGGCAACCTGACCCCGTTCGCGCCCGCCGGGCTCGGCGGCATCGGCGCCGGCACCACGGCCGCGTTCTTCTCGTACATCGGCTTCGACGCGATCACCACCACCGGCGAGGAGGCCAAGAACCCCCGCCGGAACATCCCCCTCGCGATCCTCGTCTGCCTCGGCCTGGTCACGCTGCTGTACTGCGCGGTCGCGCTCGCCGCGATCGGCGCCATCGGCGGGCCCGCGGTCGGTGGCCGGCCCGCCGCGCTGTCGTACGTCGTCAACCAGGTCACCGGCTCCACGATCGGCGGCGCCGTGATCGCCTTCGGTGCCGTGGTCGCCATCGCCTCGGTCGTGCTCGCGGTGATGTACGGCCAGACCCGCATCCTGATGTCGATGTCCCGCGACGGGCTCGTCCCGCGCGTCTTCGAGCGGGTCTCGCCGAAGACCGCGACCCCCGTCACCGGCACCCTGATCGTGGCTGCCGTCTTCGCCGTCCCGGCGGCCTTCTCCTCGCTGGACGCGGTCGTCAACCTGTGCACCATCGGCACCCTCGCCATCATGGCCGTGGTCAATGTCGCGGTGATCGCCCTGCGCCGCCGCGAACCCGGCCTGGCCCGCTCCTTCCGCGTCCCGCTGTATCCCGTGGTGCCGCTGCTCGGCGTCGGTTTCTGCCTCTATCTGATGTATGAGACCGGCTGGACGACCTGGGCGCAGTTCGCGGCGTTCCTGGCGGCCGGCTGCCTCGTCTACGCGCTCTACGGCCGCCGCCACTCCCGGCTCGTGGCGGCGCCCGTCACCGAGGACGCCGCTGTCGCGGAACCGCAGACAGTCTGAACCACACCGCCTTGCCGGACGCGGTGGGGCGGTGGCCGCAGGACGAGCTGAGGCTCCGGATCAGCAGCAGGCCACGCCCGTGCTCCTGCCAGGGGTCGGCGTGCGTGACGGCGGGGCGGGTCAGATCGCCGGGCGGCGCCGGGTCGGGGTCGTGCACCTCGACCGTGCAGCCGGTCGGCATCAGCTCTACGACCAGCTCGATCGGCCCGTCGCCCGCCGCGTGCTCCACGGCGTTCGCGACCAGTTCCGCGGTGAGCAGTTCCGCGGTGTCGCTGTCCGCCGCGTGCTCCAGCTCCGCCAGCGCCGTACGGACCAGTGCGCGCGCGACCGGCACGGCCGCGGCGGTGTGCGGCAGCGCGACGCGCCAGGAGGCGGGAGCGGGGGGTTCGTACAAGGCGGGTCCGTTCATGGCGCAGGCGGTCCTGCTTTCAACACGAGGCATGCATGGTACGGCGCGCCCCGCAGGGGGCTGTCGGCGGGTTTCGCCCGGGCCCCGTGTCCCCCGCACCGGGCTGCGTACCGCACGACGCCGGCCACAGGGCATCCGGCACCCGCCCCGCCCCGGCCACGTATCGCGCACTCGTGACGACAGTCACGGATCAGTGATAACTTCGTCACAGAGCAGCAGTCGTCACAGAGCAGCAGTGAGACAGCCGCCCCCCGACCGAGGAGGCCGCACGTCATGAGTCCCTTCACCGGCTCCGCCGCCCGCACCTCCGACTGGCGTCACCTCAGGTGTGACCTGGCCGACGGTGTGGCCACGGTCACGCTGGCCCGCCCCGAGAAGCTCAACGCGCTCACCTTCGGCGCCTACGCCGACCTGCGTGACCTGCTCGCCCAGCTCTCCCGGGAACGGTCCGTCCGAGCCCTGGTGCTGGCCGGCGAGGGGCGCGGCTTCTGCTCGGGCGGCGACGTCGACGACATCATCGGCGCCACCCTCTCCATGGACACCGCCCAGCTGCTCGACTTCAACCGCATGACCGGGCAGGTCGTCCGGGCCGTGCGGGAGTGCCCCTTCCCCGTGATCGCCGCCGTGCACGGGGTGGCCGCGGGCGCGGGCGCGGTGCTCGCGCTCGCCGCGGACTTCCGCGTGGCGGACCCCTCCGCGCGTTTCGCGTTCCTCTTCACCAGGGTCGGGCTGTCCGGCGGCGACATGGGTGCCGCCTATCTGCTGCCGAGGGTCGTCGGACTCGGGCACGCCACCCGGCTGCTCATGCTCGGGGAGCCGGTACGGGCCCCCGAGGCCGAACGGATCGGGCTGATCAGCGAGATGACCGAGGAGGGCCGCGCCGACGAGGCCGCGAAGGCACTGGCCCGCCGGCTCGCCGACGGCCCGGCACTCGCGTACGCGCAGACGAAGGCGCTGCTGACGGCCGAGCTGGACATGCCGCTCGCCGCGTCCGTCGAACTGGACGCCTCGACCCAGGCCCTGCTGATGAACGGCGCGGACTACGCGGAGTTCCACGCCGCGTTCACGGAGAAACGGCCCCCGAAATGGCAGGGGAGGTAGCCATGGAGGCGGCACACAGGCCCCTGCGCGTCGCCGTGGTCGGCGGCGGACCCGGCGGGCTGTACGCCGCCGCGCTGCTCAAGCGGCTCGACCCGGCCCGCGAGGTCACCCTCTGGGAGCGCAACGCGCCCGACGACACCTTCGGCTTCGGTGTCGTCCTGTCGGACGAGACTCTCGGCGGCATCGAGCACGCCGACCCCGTCGTGCACGCGGCGCTCAAGGACGAATTCGTGCGCTGGGACGACATCGACATCGTGCACCGGGGAGTGCGCCATACCTCCGGCGGCCACGGCTTCGCGGCACTCGGCAGGCGGCGGCTGCTGGAGATCCTGCACGAGCGCTGCCGCTCGCTCGGCGTCGACCTGCGCTTCGGGGCCGAGGCCCCGCACCCGGCCCGGCTGTCGAAGGCGTACGACCTGGTGATCGCCGCCGACGGGGTGCACAGCACCACCCGCGAGGCCTACGCCGAGGTGTTCCGTCCGTCCGTGGAGGAGCACCGCTGCCGCTACATCTGGCTCGCCGCCGACTTCGCCTTCGAGGCGTTCCGCTTCGAGATCGCGGAGACCGAGCACGGCGTGATGCAGCTGCACGGTTACCCGTATGCCGCCGACGCCTCGACCGTGATCGTCGAAATGCGCGAAGAGGTGTGGCGGGCGGCCGGGTTCGCCGAACTGGACACCGCCGAGACGATCGAGCGCTGCGCCAAGATCTTCGCGGACGCGCTCGACGGCCTGCCGCTGCGCTCGAACAACTCCGCCTGGACCACCTTCCGCACGGTCACCAACGCCCGCTGGTCGCACGGCAATCTGGTCCTGCTCGGCGACGCCGCGCACACCGCCCACTTCTCCATCGGCTCCGGCACGAAGCTCGCGGTGGAGGACGCGCTTGCGCTGGTCGCGTGCCTTCAGGAGCACACCTCGCTGCGGGATGCCCTCGTCGCCTACGAGGAGGAGCGGCGCCCGGTCGTCGCCTCCACCCAGCGCGCTGCCCGGGCCAGCCTGGAGTGGTTCGAGAACCTCCGGCTCTACCTCGACCAGCCCGCCCGGCAGTTCGCTTTCAACCTGCTCACCCGCAGCCGCCGGGTCACCCACGACAACCTGCGGCTGCGCGACGCGCGCTTCACCGAGGCGGTGGAGCGGGAGTTCGGCTGCCCGCCCGGCACCCCGCCCATGTTCACCCCCTTCCGGCTGCGCGGGCTGACCCTGCGCAACCGGGTCGTGGTCTCGCCGATGGACATGTACTCGGCGGTGGACGGCGTCCCGGGCGACTTCCACCTCGTCCACCTGGGCGCGAGGGCGCTCGGCGGGGCGGCCCTGGTGATGACCGAGATGGTGTGCGTGAGCGCCGAGGGGCGCATCACCCCGGGCTGCGCCGGGCTCTACACCGGGCGCCAGGCCGAGGCCTGGCGGCGGATCACCGACTTCGTGCACACCCAGGCGCCGGGCACCGCGATCGGGGTGCAGCTCGGGCACAGCGGCCGCAAAGGCTCGACCAAGCTGATGTGGGAGGGCATGGACGAACCGCTCGAGGACGGCAACTGGGGGCTGGTGGCCGCCTCCCCGATCCCGTACAAGCCCGGTGGCCAGACGCCTCGCGAGCTGTCCCGCGCCCAGCTGACCGACATCCGCGAGCAGTTCGCGTCCGCCGCCTGGCGGGCCGCTCGCAGCGGGTTCGATCTGCTGGAACTGCACTGCGCCCACGGCTATCTGCTCTCCGGCTTCCTCTCGCCGCTCACCAACCGGCGCACCGACGCCTACGGCGGCGCACTCGCCAAGCGGCTCCGCTTCCCGCTGGAGGTCTTCGACGCCGTACGGGCGGTGTGGCCCGAGGAGCGGCCCATGACCGTACGGATCTCCGCCACCGACTGGGCCGAGGGCGGCACCACGGCCGAGGAGGCCCTCGAGATCGCCCGGGCCTTCGCCGCACACGGCGCCGACGCGATCGACGTGTCGACCGGGCAGGTGGTGGCCGACGAACGGCCGGTCTATGGGCGGTCGTACCAGACGCCGTACGCCGACCGCATCCGCCACGAGACGGGCATCCCGGTGATCGCGGTGGGCGCGATCTCGTCCTGGGACGACGTCAACTCGCTGATTCTCGCCGGACGCACCGATCTGTGTGCCCTCGCCCGGCCGCATCTGTACGACCCGCACTGGACGCTGCACGCGGCGGCCGAGCAGGGATACGGCGGGCCGGGCGCGGTGTGGCCCGCGCCCTATCGGGCCGGCAGCCGTCGCCCGCAGACCGGACGCACGGACGCCCCCAAACCCCGTCTCGCCTTCAGCGGCTGAGGGGTTCCGGCTCGGCACCGCGTCATGGCTCGGTGCGTACGCCGGCGAAGACCGCTCCCGCGTCCCGCAGCCGCTCGTGCAGCGCCCGGAAGACCGCGGCGGAGCGGGTGCCCGGCCAGTCACCGGGGAGCAGCTCCGCCGGCAACCCGGGGTCGGCGTACGGCAGATGCCGCCAGGAGTCCAGGGCCAGCAGGTAGTCGCGGTACGCCGCCTCCGGCGGGGTGTCCTCGCGCGCCTCCCAGTCGCGCAGTACGCGCGCGTGGCGGTCGAGGAACGCCTCGTGCTGCTTGGCGATCGCGGCCAGGTCCCACCAGCGCGCCACCGACTGCCCGGTCGGCGCGAAACCCAGGTGCTCGCCGCGGAAGAGATCCACGTACGGGTCCAGACGCAGTCGACGAAGGGTGTGCCGGGTCTCCTCATGGAGACGTGCGGGAGCGATCCACACGCCGGGGGCCGCGGTACCGAAACCCAGTCCGGCGAGCCGGGAGCGCAGCAGATGCCGCTTCTGCCGCTCCGACTCCGGCACCGAGAACACCGCGAGCACCCAGCCCTCGTCCTCGGGTGGCGTCGTCGCGTACACGCGCCGGTCGCCGTCCTCGAGCAGTTGCAGGGCGTCCGGCGACAGCGCGTACCCGGCCGCTCCCGTGGCCGTGCGCGACGGCACCAGCAGCCCGCGCCGCTTCAGCCGGGACACCGACGACCGTACGGAGGGTGCGTCCACGCCGACCGCGGCGAGCAGCCTGATCAGCTCGGCCACCGGCACCGGGCCGGGCACGAAGCGGCCGTAGGCGCCGTAGAACGTCACGATGAGGGAACGGGGAGCGTGCTGATCGGACACGTTGATCACTCTAGATCGTCCGCGTCACCCATGATCACCGAGTGGGGGCGCCGAGCTGACCTCCGCCCGCAGCCGGAAGCGCTGGAGCTTGCCCGTCGCCGTACGGGGCAGCGCGTCCAGGAAGACGAACTCGCGCGGACACTTGTACGGCGCCAGCTCGGCGGTCAGAAAGGCACGCAGCGCCTCTGGGTCGCGGCGCGCCTCCGGTCTGAGGACGGTGTACGCCACCACCACCTGCCCGCGCGCCTCGTCCGGCCGGCCGACGACCGCCGTCTCGACCACGTCCGGGTGACGCAGCAGGGCGTCCTCGACCTCGGGACCGGCGATGTTGTACCCGGCCGAGATGATCATGTCGTCGGCGCGCGCCACATACCGGAAGTAGCCGTCGGGTTCGCGGACATAGGTGTCGCCCGTGATGTTCCAGCCACCCCGGACGTACTCCCGCTGCCGGGGGTCGGCGAGATAGCGGCAGCCGACCGGGCCGCGCACCGCGAGCAGCCCCGGCTCGCCGTCGGGCACGGGGATGCCGTTCGCGTCCTGCACGCGGGCCTGCCACCCAGGCACCGGAACTCCCGTGGTCCCCGGGCGGATCCCGTCGTCCGCGGCGGAGATGAAGATGTGCAGCAGCTCGGTCGCGCCGATGCCGTTGATGACGCGCAGCCCGGTGCGCTCGTGCCAGGCCCGCCAGGTCGCGGCGGGCAGGTTCTCCCCGGCCGACACGCACCGCCGAAGTGACGCGATGTCGTGCCCGTCGTGTCCGTTCAGCTCCTCCAGCATGCCGCGGTACGCGGTCGGCGCGGTGAACAGCACGGAGACCCGGTGCTCGGCGATCGCGGGCAACAGCTGCCGTGGACCCGCCTGTTCGAGCAGCAGGGCGCTCGCGCCGGCCCGCAGCGGGAAGACGACGAGCCCGCCGAGCCCGAAGGTGAAACCGAGCGGGGGACTGCCCGTGAAGACGTCGTCGTGGCGGGGCCGCAGCACATGCCGGGAGAACGTGTCAGCGATGGCGAGCACATCGCGGTGGAAGTGCATACAGCCCTTCGGGCGCCCCGTGGTGCCGGAGGTGAACGCGATCAGCGCCACGTCGTCGGCCGCCGTGTCCACCGGCGGGAACGGTTCCTCGGGCACCGGCAGACGCAGCAGGTCCTCGGGGGAGTCGCCGCCGTAGGGGGTGATGCGCAGGCCGGGGACGTCGGCTTTCGCGAGGTCGTCCACGGAGCGGGCGTCGCACAGGGCGTGCCCGACCCGGGCGATCTCGCACAGGGTGTGCAGCTCGTGCGGACGCTGCTGGGCGAGCACGGTGACGGCGATCGCGCCCGCCTTCAGCACCGCGAGCCAGCAGGCGGCGAGCCAGGGGGTGGTGGGGCCGCGCAGCAGGACACGGTTGCCCGGGACGACGCCGAGGGGGCCGGTGAGCGCGTGCGCGATCCGGTCGACACGGGCCCGCAGCTGCCCGTACGTCCACACGTCCCCGGTCGCCGTACGGAAGGCGGGGCGGCCGGGAGCGGTGCCGGTCAGCAACTCGACGGCGGCGTTGAGCCGGTCGGGGTACTGGAGCTCGGGCAGGTCGAACAGGAGCTCGGGCCACTGCTCGGGGGGCGGGAGGTGGTCCCGGGCGAAGGTGTCCAGGTGGGCGGTGGTGCCGACGGTGCCTGTGGTGCCGCTGGTGCCGGTTGTGCCGGCGGTCTCCGTGGGGCTGGTGGCGTCCCTCGGGTCCATGGTGTCTCGCCCCCTTGTCGTGGTGGGCTCGCGCATCGAGCGTATCGTGTTGGTGACGACAGTCAACGGTCCGCGATACGCTCGGGTGGGCAGCACACCCGCCCCGGTGCGCCGTCAGGGAGAGGGACCGGCAATGACCGCATTCTCACTCGAACCGGCACAGACCGCCTGGTGTGCGGAGCTGCGCACCCTGGCGGAGCAGCGGCTGCGCCCGCTCGCGGACAAGGGCGAGCCGGGCCGCGTCAACCGGGAACTCGTCGCGGAACTCGGCCGCCTCGGGCTGCTGGACCGGCTGTTCACCTCGGGCGCGCTGGAGCTGTGCCTGATGCGCGAGTCGCTGGCCCACGCCTGCACGGAGGCGGAGACGGCCCTCGCCCTGCAAGGTCTGGGCGCCCACCCCGTGCACGCGTACGGAACGCGCGCACAGCGCGCCCGCTGGCTCCCCGGGGTCCGTGCCGGCACCACGGTGGCGGCCTTCGCACTGACCGAGCCGGACGCGGGCTCGGACGCCGCGGCGCTGGCCCTGCGAGCGGACCCGGACGGCACCCTGCCCGCGCAGGATCCGCCCTCCCTCGCACGGAACCCGCGCCCGCGGGCGCAGGAGCCGTCCCCGCCCGCGGCGGTGACGGCTCCCCTCGCCGAGCGCGACGGCGGGCGCGGCTGGCGGCTCACGGGGGAGAAATGCTGGATCTCCAACGCCCCCGAGGCCGACTTCTACGCCGTCTTCGCACGCACCGCCCCCGGCGCGGGCGCGCGCGGTGTCACCGCCTTCCTCGTCCCCGCCGACCGCCCCGGCCTGACCGGCTCCCCGATCGACATGCTCTCCCCGCACCCCATCGGTGCCCTCGTCTTCGACGCCGTGCCCGTGACCGCCGACGACGTCCTCGGGGAGCCCGGCCGGGGCTTCCGGGTCGCCATGGGCACCCTCAATCTCTTCCGGCCCAGCGTCGGCGCCTTCGCGGTCGGCATGGCGCAGTCGGCCCTCGACGCGACCCTCGCCCACACGGCGCAACGGGACGCGTTCGGCGGCAAGCTGAAGGACCTCCAGGCCGTCGCGCACCAGGTCGCGGAGATGGCCCTGCGCACCGAGGCGGCCCGGCTCATGGTCTACGCGGCGGCGACGGCGTACGACGAGGGCGCCCCGGACGTCCCCAAGCGTGTCGCGATGGCGAAGCTGCTGGCGACCGAGACCGCGCAGTACGTCGTCGACGCGGCCGTCCAGTTGCACGGCGCCCGCGCCCTGCGCCGCGGTCACCTTCTGGAGCACCTCTACCGCGAAGTGCGCGCGCCCCGGATCTACGAGGGCGCGAGCGAGGTCCAACGCGGCATCGTCGCGAAGGAGTTGTACGCCACCGTGGAGGCCCCGTGACCGCCGAGCGCACCGACCCGCCCGTCCCCTCGCGTATCAACCCGCCGGCTCTCTCCCCGCCGACGGGCTTCTCGCACGCGGTGGTCGCCGCAGGCTCCCGGGTGGTGTTCCTGGCGGGCCAGACCGCCCTCGACGCGGACGGCAAAGTCGTCGGCACCACGCTCCCCGAGCAGTTCGAGCGTGCCCTCACCAACCTGCTCACGGCCCTGAGCGCCGCCGGCGGCACCCCCGCAGACCTCGCCCGCGTCACCGTCTACGCCACCGACGTCGCCGCCTACCGCACCCACGCCCCCGAACTCGGTCGCGTCTGGCGGCGCCTGGCGGGCCGCGACTACCCCGCGATGGCCGTCGTGGGAGCCGTACGCCTCTGGGACGAGGAGGCACTCGTGGAACTCGACGGCTTCGCGGTGCTTCCATGACAGCGGGCTTCGCTGCCCGGCCGGTGCTTCCCGACAGGCCCGAGTCGGAGTGACACGGCCCACCGTAGGGCTGCTACCCGGCTCCCGCGCTGGGTCGTCCCTCGGCCGTGCGAGCCCGCCCGACGCCAATCGACAACGGCAGAAGCCCACGGCGTCCGATCCGTCCGGAGCCGCGGGCTTCTGCCGTCTCGCTGGTCAGCCGACGGGCTGACCAGCGGACCGCCTACTGAATTCAGGCAGCCAGAGGTACCTCGGTGCCCGGTGCGACGCCCGGGTAGGCGTCGACGACCAGGTTGAGCTGGCGCTGCATGTACCAGATGTTGAGGCCGAAAACGAACGCGAGCCACGTGCTCGCAGCGGGGCTGCAGGTCACCGGCAGGCCGGCCGCACGCTGAGCGTTCGCGATGGCCTTCCCGGTGTTGTGGTAAGAGACCAGCGGAGCGATCAGGGTCCAGCCCAGGAAGATCATGACCAGCACGCTGCCCGCCGGGCTGAGGGTCCGGCGCCGGTCGAACTCCTGCAACTCCCTGTGGATCTTGTAGTACCAGACCAGCTGATAGATCCCGAGGGTGACGAGCGGCAGGCCGAGCCACACCGCGACCGGTCCGCGGCGCTTCATGGCCAGGCCGGGCAGGCGGATCGCGACGGGGGTGTCGGCGGTGCTGGGCGCGACGGCACCTCCGGCCGGGATCGGGACGCTCCGGCTGGACTCGGTGGTGGGCTTGCTGTCGTCCATGTGATGGGCTCCGTTGGCTGGTTCTGGTCTCAGCCGGAGCAGCATGGCAGCTGGTGAGTGGGCCGTGAAGGTAGTTGGAGGTTCAATGAAGACCTGTCATATGATTGTGATCAAGCTTGACCGATAAGCGCCGACGAACGCGGGGGCCGCCTTCCCCGCGTGGTTCGGGATCGCGGGGCGTCGAGGTCCGCCCCGGCTGCTGGTTCTGGTGCTGGTGCCCGGACCCTTCTACTGTCTTCCCTCATGACATTTTCGATTGTGGCCCGGTCCGGACCGGCCTTCGGAATAGCAGTGGCCAGCAAGTTTCTGGCGGTCGGCGCCGTCGTGCCGGCCGTGGAGGCCGGTGCGGGGGCGGTGGCCACCCAGGCGGCGGCCAACCTCCGCTATCGCCCCCAGGGACTGGCACTGCTGCGCACGGGCTTGCGGCCTGCGGACGTGGTGGCAGGTCTCGTGGCCGCGGACCGGGATCGCGCGCACCGCCAGTTGGGGATCGTCGGCCCCGAAGGCCCCGGAGCGACCTACACAGGCGAAGAGTGTCTGGACTGGGCCGGTGGGACGGCAGGCGACGGCTATGCGATTCAGGGCAACATCCTCACCGGCCCGGAGGTGATCGAGGCCATGGAGTCGGCCTGGCTGTCCTCGTCGGAGGTGGCGCTCGACCGGCGACTGCTCGCAGTGCTGTCGGCGGGCGACGCCGCGGGCGGTGACCGCCGCGGCCGCCAGAGCGCGGCCCTGCATGTGGCCTCTCCGGGCGCCGGGTACGGCGGCGGCAGCGATGTCGCCTGCGACCTGCGAGTGGACGACCATCCTGACCCCGTCGGGGAGCTGGGGCGTCTGCTGGACGTTCACGAGTTGTTGTTCGGCAGGCCCGACCCGGACTCCCTGCTGGACCTTTCGGGTGAGCTGAAGGAGGAGGTCCAGAGCCTGGTCACCGCGCGCGGTTACGCCTCGCTGGACATGTGGGCCGGGGTGGAGAACCTGGAGAACCGCCTGGTTCCCGGCAAGATCGACCCAGTGGTGCTGGCCCGTCTGCGGAACGGCGATGCCCGCGACTGAGGCCCAAGTCCGCCCCTGCGTGCATCATGAAGCCCCCGGGTTCGCCACCGGGGGCGGACACCATGCGTCTCCGCCACAGCGCGCAGCAGTCACCACATCCCAGGGGGGATCCACCGATGAAGGCCACCAAGCTCATCCGCTGCCTGTTCCCGGCCGCCACCGTGCTCGCCGCCACCACGCTGCTCAACGCCTGCGCCCCGGGCACCGGCAGCGACGGCAGCAACCCGGCCGCGCAGCCGACCACGACGGCCGCCGCCACCGCCTCTCCGACAACGCTGGACGACGTCCTCAAGGACATCCAGGCCAGCAACTCCGCAGCCCGCGAGGACCTCCAGAAGAAGGTCGAGGACCTCCAGAAGAAGGTCGACGAGGCGTCGAAGTCGGCCGAGGCCGCCGCCGAGACGAACGACGTGCCCAGCGTCGTCGGTATGAACCACGCCGCCGCGATGCGTCTGCTGCACAGCAAGGGCTTCATGGTGAACGAGGAGGACGCGAACGGGGACCGCTGGATCATCGACAACAGCAACTGGAAGGTGTGCCGCCAGGACCCCGGCCCCGGCAGCCACCCGGCCACTCTCCGCGTCGCCATCTACTCCGTGAAGCTCGACGAGCCCTGCTGACCCACTGCCATCGGAAGGGCCCAGGTCGGGGATGCATCCCCGACCTGGGCCTCGTGTTGTCCGGACGAATACAGCCGTCCCTATTCGTCCGCAGCGCCCTCTTCGCCCTTTGCTGTCAGCCAGTCATGGCGCCTGGCGCTGCTCGGTCTTCCCGTTCACCGCGCCCAGCAGCGCGGTGAACGGTCGGCCGGCTCTGGTCAGTGCTCGCCGTCAGGCCCCGCAACGGACGAAAGCCTGCACCGTGCCGGGCTGGTTCGTCTCGTTCTGGAACCGAATCTCCCACTGTGTGTCGCTCATCGCGCGGCTACCCGTCACGTCGATGTTGGCGGACGACACGTTCCAGCCACCGCTGATGGCTTTGGTGCCCGCAGGGCAGGTGACAGTGAGGGTCTCGCTTTGGTTGGCGGCGATGGGCCGGACCGGGCTGTTCACGGTGACCGGGGGATCGCCGACCCCATTCATGGCCAGGGCAGGGGACGCCAGGGCGACGGCCAGCGCGGGAGCGGCGGCCAGGGCGAGAAGCTTGGTGCGGGTCATGGTGTGACCTCCTTGAGCGGTTCATGCGTTCTCGACGAATCGAACGCATGAACTCAGGCTAGGAGCGGGCTGGATGGGACCGCCATCTGATACCCCCCGTTGGAGTGACGGGGTGCGTACCGTCGGTTACTGGGCGCGGCCGCGCGGGAACAGCTGCGCCGCCGGAGGCCGTGCGTATCGCCTGCGGCCGCACTCCCCGAAGACGGCGGGCGATGAAGCGGCCCATCTCCGTATGGCCGGCGATGTGGGAGCGCTCGGTGCTGGGCACGCTCAGATAGCAGGGCTGCGGCGTTCGACGAGGGTGGTGTCTTGCCATGTGCCGTGGTCTTGGCCGACGCGTTCGCGGTCAGCACCGGCAGGTCGGCGGGAGCGCGTGCCGCGCGCACCCCGAACGGCGGGAATGTACGCGGTGGTCGTATGGCAGCGCCCGAGCCCCGTCACCCGGGGCAGTGGGTGACGGGGCTTCAGGGCAGACGTGGAACCCGGGTGTTTCTCAGATGTTCCGGAACGTCTCGATCTGTGCGCCGACCGAGTTGAGCCGCTCGGCCAGGTCCTCGTAGCCGCGGTTGATGACGTACACGTTGCGCAGCACGGAGGTGCCCTCGGCCGCCATCATCGCCAGCAGCACCACCACGGCGGGCCGCAGGGCCGGCGGGCACATCATCTCGGCGGCGCGCCAGCGGGTCGGGCCCTCCACCAGGACGCGGTGCGGGTCGAGGAGCTGGAGCCGTCCGCCGAGCCGGTTGAGGTCGGTCAGGTAGATGGCCCGGTTGTCGTACACCCAGTCGTGGATCAGCGTCTTGCCCTGCGCGGAGGCCGCGATGGCCGCGAAGAACGGGACGTTGTCGATGTTCAGGCCGGGGAACGGCATCGGGTGGATCTTGTCGATCGGCGCCTCCAGCTTGGAGGGCCGTACGGTGAGGTCGACCAGCCGGGTGCGGCCGTTGTCGGCCACGTACTCCGCGCTGCGGTCGTGGTCGAGCCCCATCTCCTCCAGGACCGCGAGCTCGATCTCGAGGAACTCGATCGGCACCCGGCGCACCGTCAGCTCCGACTCGGTGACGACCGCGGCGGCCAGCAGGCTCATCGCCTCGACCGGGTCCTCGGAGGGGGAGTAGTCGACGTCGACGTCGATGTTCGGCACACCGTGGACCGTGAGCGTGGTGGTGCCGATGCCCTCGACCGCGACGCCGAGCGCCTCCAGGAAGAAGCACAGGTCCTGGACCATGTAGTTGGAGGACGCATTGCGGATGACCGTGACCCCGTCGTGGCGGGCGGCGGCGAGCAGCGCGTTCTCGGTCACGGTGTCACCGCGCTCGGTCAGCACGATCGGCCGGCCGGGAGAGACGGACCGGTCCACCACGGCGTGATAGTGCCCCTCGGTGGCGGTGACGTCCAGCCCGAACCGGCGCAGGGCGATCATGTGCGGCTCGACGGTGCGCGTACCGAGGTCGCAGCCGCCCGCGTACGGCAGCTTGAAACGGTCCATGCGGTGCAACAGCGGCCCGAGGAACATGATGATGGACCGCGTGCGGCGGGCGGCGGCGGCGTCGATGGCGTCCAGGTCGAGGCCGGCGGGCGGCACGATCTCCAGATCGCCCCCGTCGTTGATCCAGCGGGTCCGCACGCCGATAGACGCCAGGACCTCCAGAAGGCGGTACACCTCCTCGATCCGGGCCACCCGGCGCAGTACCGTGCGCCCCTTGTTGAGCAGCGAGGCGCACAGCAGGGCCACACAGGCGTTCTTGCTCGTCTTGACATCGATGGCGCCGGAGAGACGGCGGCCGCCGACCACCCGCAGATGCATGGGACCGGCGTAGCCCAGGGACACGATCTCGCTGTCCAGGGCTTCCCCGATCCTGGCAATCATCTCAAGACTGAGGTTTTGGTTGCCGCGCTCGATCCGGTTCACGGCACTCTGACTGGTGCCGAGTGCCTCGGCGAGCTGTGCCTGAGTCCAGCCACGGTGCTGCCGGGCGTCACGGATGAGCTTGCCGATACGTACGAGGTAGTCGTCTGACATGAGACTGAGGCTATCTCAGATATGAGATGGCGCCTTCTGGGGGGTCCGTTTGGGTGAGTGACCGTCAGTGACCCTTGGTGGAACGGGTGCGACGCCATCCGAAAGGGCCGGGCAAATCCATCGATGTCGTACGACGTCCTGAACTGCTGCGGGTGTGGCGTGGCCCGTTCTTCCCTCCGGTGGTGAGGGACCAGGAGTGCTTGTTGATGTTCAGGCGGACTCCGGGCAGGATCCGGAAACTCTTGCGGAATGTGAGCGGCATGCGTGCTTCCTTCCGTACGTACTGGTGCACGTCGGATACCCCGGTTCGCCGAGCTGATGGCAGGCGGCACGCGGCAGGCGGCAGGGGGAGGGGTCGCCGGGGGGTGGCCTCTGGGGGTCGGCCGTCCGGCAGGCGTCGATCCTCTGCTGAGACGTGCGGTGTGCGCGGGCGCGGCCGCCTGGTGTGGAGCCGCCCGCGGCGTCGCGGGCCGGGATCCTGCCGGGGCTGGGGCATGACCATCCAGCACCCATGTACTAGAGTTATCTCGACATCGAGATATCTGCCGAGGCGCACCGCAGCCGCCACTCCGGTAAGGACAACCTAACTTAGCCTTACCTCAGAGGATCGGTCGAGCCGTCGTGGCGGCAGGATTGCGGTGATACGCGCACATCAATGAAGGAGACTGTCGTGTCGGCGAACAGCTTCGACGCCCGCAGCACGCTGCAGGTGGGCGACGAGTCGTACGAGATCTTCCGGCTGGACAAGGTGGAGGGCTCGGCCCGCCTGCCGTACAGCCTCAAGGTCCTGCTGGAGAACCTGCTCCGCACCGAGGACGGCGCGAACATCACCGCCGACCACATCCGCGCCCTCGGCAACTGGGACTCCCAGGCCCAGCCGTCGCAGGAGATCCAGTTCACGCCGGCCCGCGTGATCATGCAGGACTTCACCGGCGTTCCCTGTGTCGTGGACCTCGCCACCATGCGCGAGGCGGTCAAGGAGCTCGGCGGTGACCCGGCGAAGATCAACCCGCTGGCCCCGGCCGAGCTGGTCATCGACCACTCCGTCATCGCCGACAAGTTCGGCACCAACGACGCTTTCAAGGCGAACGTCGACCTGGAGTACGGCCGCAACAAGGAGCGCTACCAGTTCCTGCGCTGGGGCCAGACCGCCTTCGACGAGTTCAAGGTCGTGCCCCCGGGCACCGGCATCGTCCACCAGGTGAACATCGAGCACCTGGCCCGTGTCGTGATGGTCCGCGACGGCAAGGCCTACCCGGACACCCTGGTCGGCACCGACTCGCACACCACCATGGTCAACGGCCTCGGCGTCCTCGGCTGGGGCGTCGGCGGCATCGAGGCCGAGGCCGCGATGCTCGGCCAGCCGGTGTCCATGCTCATCCCGCGCGTCGTCGGCTTCAAGCTCACCGGTGAGCTCCAGCCCGGCACCACCGCCACCGACCTCGTGCTCACCATCACCGAGATGCTCCGCAAGCACGGTGTGGTCGGCAAGTTCGTCGAGTTCTACGGCGAGGGCGTCGCCGCCACCTCGCTCGCCAACCGCGCCACCATCGGCAACATGTCGCCGGAGTTCGGCTCCACCGCCGCGATCTTCCCGATCGACGACGAGACCCTGAACTACCTGCGCCTGACCGGCCGCTCCGACCAGCAGGTCGCGCTTGTCGAGGCCTACGCCAAGGAGCAGGGCCTCTGGCTGGACCCGAAGGCCGAGCCGGACTTCTCCGAGAAGCTGGAGCTGGACCTGTCGACGGTCGTCCCGTCGATCGCCGGCCCGAAGCGCCCGCAGGACCGCATCGTCCTCGCCAACGCCGCCGAGCAGTTCAAGCAGGACGTCCGCAACTACGTGGACAGCGTGGACGAGGCGGGTGTCGAGTCCTTCCCGGCCTCGGACGCCCCGGCACTCCACCCCAACGGCTCCCCGACCAACCCGGTCCCGGTCACCGCCCCCGACGGCACGGCCTACACCCTCGACCACGGTGCGGTGACGGTCGCGGCCATCACCTCCTGCACCAACACCTCGAACCCGTACGTGATGGTGGCCGCCGCCCTGGTGGCCAAGAAGGCGGTCGAGAAGGGCCTGACCCGCAAGCCGTGGGTCAAGACCACCCTCGCCCCGGGCTCGAAGGTCGTCACCGACTACTTCGACAAGGCGGGTCTGACGCCGTACCTGGACAAGGTCGGCTTCAACCTCGTCGGCTACGGCTGCACCACCTGCATCGGCAACTCCGGCCCGCTGCCGGAGGAGGTCTCCAAGGCCGTCAACGACCACGACCTCGCGGTCACCTCGGTCCTCTCCGGCAACCGGAACTTCGAGGGCCGTATCAACCCCGATGTCAAGATGAACTACCTGGCCTCCCCGCCGCTGGTCGTCGCGTACGCCATCGCGGGCTCCATGAAGGTGGACATCACCCGTGACGCCCTGGGCGCCGACCAGGACGGCAACCCGGTCTACCTGAAGGACATCTGGCCCTCGGAGGCCGAGGTCAACGACGTCGTCGCCAACGCCATCGGCGAGGACATGTTCAACAAGTCCTACCAGGACGTCTTCGCGGGCGACGCCCAGTGGCAGTCCCTGCCGATCCCGACCGGCAACACCTTCGAGTGGGACGCGGAGTCGACGTACGTCCGCAAGCCCCCGTACTTCGAGGGCATGGAGATGGAGCCGGCCCCGGTCGAGGACATCGCGGGCGCCCGCGTGCTCGCCAAGCTGGGCGACTCGGTCACCACCGACCACATCTCCCCGGCCGGTGCGATCAAGGCCGACACCCCGGCGGGCAAGTACCTCACCGAGCACGGTGTGGAGCGCCGCGACTTCAACTCCTACGGTTCCCGCCGTGGCAACCACGAGGTCATGATCCGCGGTACGTTCGCCAACATCCGCCTGCGCAACCAGATCGCGCCGGGCACCGAGGGCGGCTACACGCGTGACTTCACGCAGGAGG
Organism: Streptomyces sp. NPDC047079; assembly: GCF_040643755.1. Lineage (NCBI taxonomy): Bacteria > Bacillati > Actinomycetota > Actinomycetes > Kitasatosporales > Streptomycetaceae > Streptomyces > Streptomyces sp. NPDC047079. The sequence goes on along the minus strand of NZ_JBEYUZ010000008.1, from coordinate 41,249 downwards.
GCGGCCCGGTCTCCTTCATCTACGACGCCTCCCGCAACTACATCGAGCAGGGCATCCCGCTGGTCGTCCTGGCCGGCAAGGAGTACGGCTCCGGCTCGTCCCGCGACTGGGCCGCGAAGGGCACCGCGCTGCTCGGCGTCAAGGCCGTCATCGCCGAGTCCTACGAGCGCATCCACCGCTCGAACCTGATCGGCATGGGCGTCCTGCCGCTCCAGTTCCCCGAGGGCCGGACCGCCGAGACCCTCGGCCTGACCGGCGAGGAGACCTTCTCCATCTCCGGCGTCACCGAGCTGAACGAGGGCACCACGCCGCGCACGGTCAAGGTCACCACCGACACCGGTGTCGAGTTCGACGCGGTCGTCCGCATCGACACCCCCGGTGAGGCCGACTACTACCGCAACGGCGGCATCATGCAGTACGTGCTGCGCAGCCTGATCCGCAAGTAAGCGTTCCGGCACGGCAGCTGAGGGCCGCATCCCCGCCCGGCGGGGATGCGGCCCTCAGTCCTTCCAAGCACCGGCCCAGGCGTGCCGCCCGTCACCAAGTCCCCGAACGGCAAACCTAGATCCACCCCGCGGCCTGAGCGACGGCGTACGGGGCGGGGACCAGGGTCGCCATGCCGAGCCACAAGTGCAGCGGCCGGCCCTCCTGCCAGGGCATGAGGACGTCCACCACCAGCACCATTCCGAGCACGAATCCGCCGCCCAGGACCGCGCCGAGCGTCATCCCGAGTGTGTTGTCCGGCGATGTGCGGGGGCAGCCGAACCCGCCGACGCAGTGGATCAGCGCGTATCTGGTCAGCAGCCATCGCACACACAGGGCCGGAACGATCGCGACCAGTCCGATCAGGAGATTCGCCATCGCGGGCGCCCACCAGGAACAGGCGGTGCCCTTCTCGTGGCCACCGTCCGAACCGGAACCGTGCACAGCCCGCCCTCCCCCAGGTCATCGCGTTCGTACAGGTAGATGACCACAAGAGCACCGGGGTTGCCCTGTTCGCGCCCAGGTGCGGCCAACACCGCCCCCACGAGTGACCTTCGAGGCCCTCGGGCGGCGCGGAAGAGGGCGGACGCGAAGCGGCGCGAGGGGCGACTGTCACGGCTGCCGTGCGGCCACGCGCCGTTCAGGGGACTTCGGGCGGGCGTCGTTCGCGGGCTATAGGGCAACGGCTTTCCACGACTCCGAGCGAAAGCCCTTCCCCGCGCGGACGCCTGGCTCCGCGTGAACGTCTCTCCGCGACTCCGCGCGGACGTCGTCCGGTGGGTGCGCGGACCGGGTGGCCGGTGAGCGGCCACCCGGTCCGCGATCCGGCACGGCCTGGGGGGAGGGGCCGCACCGGTTGGGGCGTGGCTTGTGGCGACCGGTGGAGGCGACAACGTTGTCGGACTGGTCTGTACATGACTGTACTCCCTCAATCGACAACGATGTCAAGGGAGTTCGCCCGTACGGCTGATATGCCGGAGCAACCCCTTCCGATGACGAGCCGCATCGCCCCGCCACCCCACCCGGTGTTCCGCAGGCGGTCTTCCCCGGGACGGGCGGCGCACGTTACTGTCCCTGCGGCTTGTGCGACCCGTGGTGCGCGACCCGTCCGAAGGAGGAGGGGCCGCGTCATGCGTTTCCGTCCGACGTCCCTGCTGCTGGCCGCCGCACTGGCGGTCGGTGGTTCCGCCACTCTCGGCTTCGCTCGAGCGGAGGGACCCCCATCCCTCGCGCTCGCCGCGGATAGCGCACCACCCCTGGTCGGTGACCCGACCCCCTACGTCGACCCGCTCATCGGCACCAGAAACGGCGGCAACGTCTTCCCGGGCGCCGTCGTGCCGTTCGGCATGCTCTCCTGGAGCCCCGAGAACACCCGGGGCGACGCGACCAGAACGGCCGCACCCGGCGGCTACCAGTACGACGCCACGCGTATCCGCGGCTTCAGCCTCACCCACATGTCCGGCACGGGATGCGCGGGCGGCAGCGGTGACATCCCGTTCTTCCCGTACGCCGGCGAGGTGACCTCCTCACCGGCGAGCGACACCAAGGACGCCGTGTACACGGCCGGCTTCACGCACGCCGAAGAGACGGCCGAACCCGGCCACTACAAGGTGGGCCTGTCCTCGGGCGTCACGGCCGACCTCACGGCCACCGCGCGCACGGGCTCGGGCCGCTTCACCTTCCCCGCGGACAAGCCGGCCTCACTGCTGATCCGTACCGCCAACTCCGAGGTGGGCTCGACGGATTCGTCGGTCACCATCGACCCGGCGACCCGCACGGTCTCCGGCTCGGTCACTTCCGGCAACTTCTGCGGCTACCTCGACCCCGAGGGACAGCGCAGCTATTACACGCTCTACTTCACGGCCCGCTTCGACCGCGACTTCACGGCGACCGGCACCTGGCAGGACGACAAGCTCAGCCCGGGCTCCACGCACACGACCGGTGACACGGGCGGCTTCTCGCACGGCGGCAGGCCCGTCGCCGGCAAGGGCGCGGGCGGATACGTCGCGTTCGCGCCCGGCTCGGACCCCGTGAACGTCAAGGTCGGCATCTCGTACGTCAGCCAGGCGGGCGCCGAGGCCAATCTCCGGGCCGAGAACCCGGACAGGCGGTCCTTCGAGTCCGTCCGGGACGCGGCCCGCCGCGCCTGGCGCGACCGGCTGGGCGCGATACGGGTCGGCGGCGGCACGGACGAGGACCGCACCACCTTCTACACCGCGCTCTACCACGCGCTTCTGCACCCGAACATGATCAGCGACGCCGACGGCCGGTACCGCGGCAGCGACACCGCGGTGCACCTGGTGGGCCGGGGCCACACCGCCCAGTACGGCACCTTCTCCGGCTGGGACGTCTACCGCGACCAGGTGCAGCTGCTGACCCTGCTGGACCCCGACACGGGCTCCGACATCGCCCAGTCGCTGTACGAACTCGCCCGGCAGAACGGGGGAGTCTGGGACCGCTGGCTGCACGGAGCGAGCGGCACCCACGTCATGAACGGCGATCCGTCGCCGACCGCCCTCGCGGGCATCCGCGCCTTCGGCGGAACCCGCTTCGACCTGCGCGGCGCGCTGAAGTCCCTGGTCGAGGCGGCGACGGACCCCACCCCGCAGGACCTGTCCGCCGCGGGCAAACCGGTCCTTTCGGTGGGGCAGCGCCCGTCCCTGGACAGGTATCTGGAGCACCACTACATGCCCTCGGTCTCCAACGCCTGGGGCGGCGCCGCCGAGACGCTGGAGATGTCCACCGCCGACTTCGCGCTCTCGCAACTGGCCCTGGCAGCGGGGGAGAAGGACACCGCGGCGACGTTCGCGGCCCGCTCCCAGTGGTGGCAGAACAACTTCAACCTCGCGGCCGACCCCAGCGGTGGCTACATCGCGAACCGCAAGGCGGACGGCAGCTGGGTCACCGGCTTCACGCCGGCGACCGGGAACGGTTTCGTGGAGGGGACGGCGGCCCAGTACACCTGGATGGTGCAGCACAACCCGGCCGGTCTGTTCGCGGCGATGGGCGGCAGGGACAAGGCGCTGGCCCGCCTCGACGCCTTCTTCCACAACGCCGACGGCAGCTGGGCCTTCACCGGCAGCGGCGGCGACAAGTCGGAGCTGGACAACGAGCCGTCGATCAACGTCCCGTACCTGTACGACTACGCGGGCGCGCCCTACCGAGCCCAGGAGACGGTACGGGCCGCGATGATCCGGCTCTGGTCGACGAAGCCCGAGGGCATCCCCGGCAACGACGACCTCGGCGCCATGTCGTCCTGGTACGTCTTCTCGGCGCTGGGGATGTACCCGCAGGTGCCGTCACGGGCCGAACTCGTTCTGTCCTCACCGCTGTTCCCGCTCGCGGTGATCCACCGGCCCCACGGCAACACCATCGAGATCCGGGCCGAGGGCGCGGGCAAGGACGCCCCGTACCTACGGTCGCTGGCGGTCAACGGCCGTACCGCCGACCGGCCTTGGCTGCCCGCCTCCTTCGTCCGCGACGGCGGCCGCCTGGACTACACCCTCTCCGGCACCCCCGACCCCACCTGGGGCGCTGACCCGGCCGACGCGCCGCCGTCCTTCCGGGCGGGCGAGCAGCCGTATCAGATCGGTGTCGGCCCGACCACCGCGAGCCTCGCACCCGGCGGCAGCACCAGGATCGGCATCCGGGCACTCGCCCTGAGCGGAGGCACCGGCCCCGAGGTGCACTTCACGGTGGACACCCCGCAGGGGGTGACGGCGAGTCCCGCCCAGGGCACGGTCAAGGACGGCGCCCAGGAGATCACCCTGACCGCGGACCAGGCCGCCCGGCAGGGCTTCTACGACGTCAAGGTCAGCGTGACCTCGGGGGAGACCGCATACACACAGCCGGTGGCGCTCACCGTCGCGGCCCCCGGCACCCTGCTGGCCGCCTACAACAACACCGGTGTCTCGGACGACACGGGCGACCACGACGAGGCCGACTACGACGGCGGCGGCTGGAGCTACTCGCGCCAGGCCCTGGCCGACGCGGGACTCACGGCGGGCCGCCAGGGCACAGTGGGTGGGCTCTCCTTCACCTGGCCCGGCTCTCCGGCGGGCCGTCCCGACAACGTGTCGGCCGCCGGCCAGACGGTCGAACTGGCCCGGCCGGCAACCCGGTTGAGCTTCATCGGCAGCGCCGTCAACGGCAACCAGCAGACGAAGGCGACCGTGACGTACACCGACGGCACGACGGACACGGTCGACCTCTCCTTCACCGACTGGACGGTCGGCGGCGGCTCCGGCACGGTCCAGTACGGCAACGAGGTCGTCGCGAAGACGGCGTACCGCAACGTCGCGGGCGCCGACAAGGATCCGGTGGCGACCTACGTCTTCGCCACCAGGCCGTACGAGGCCCCGTCCGGCAGGACGATCGGCAGCGTGACCCTCCCGGACGACGCGGACCTGCACGTGTTCACCCTCGCGGTGGGCTGAGCGACGCCCGAAAGCGAAGGGGCGGGCGCGGAGGGAACTCCGCGCCCGCCCCGTCCCTCGTGGGCGTGTCAGGCCAGGAGTTCCACCTCCGCCAGGGTCGACGCGGTGTCCAGGACCAGGCGGTAGTGCGCGTACGAGCCGGGGTGCGGGACCGAGAACGCCCTGGTCTGCCGGTCCCAGGGGAAGGACTCGCCCGAGCGTGCGTCCAGGGTCGTCCACTGGGTGCCGTCCGGTGACCCCTGAAGGGTCCAGCCCGTGGGGGCCTTCGTGTGGTCCGCCGGGGAGGTCAGGGTGTACTGCACCGCCTTGGCGGGGCCGGCCACCGGCAGATCCACGCCCGTCACGTCCGTCTCCGTCACCGAGGTGTTGTCGAAGAGCGGGCCCTCGCCCTTGAGCACGTCCGCGCTCGGCGACGGCACATTGTCGTCCTGGGTGATCGACACCGGCGCCGCGTTCTTCCCGCTGCCCCAGGCCGACGGGCGCGGACCCATGTCGAAGTCCAGCACTCCGCCGCCGGACAGCAGCGCGTGCGGCAGCGCCGTCGACGCCCACGGGTGGCCGTTGACCTTCAGCCCCTGGACGTACACGTTGCGCGTGCTGTTCTTCGGGGCGTTGACGACGAGGTCCCGCCCGCTGTCCAGGTGGACGGTGGCCTTCTTGAACAGCGGCGACCCGACGGCGTACTCGCCACTGCCCATGACCAGCGGGTAGAAGCCCAGCGCCGAGAACAGATACCAGGCCGACTGCTCGCCGTTGTCCTCGTCGCCGTGGTAGCCCTGGCCGATCGAGCTGCCCGTGTACAGACGGGAGAGGACCTCACGGACGTTCGCCTGGGCCTTCCACGGTTCGCCCGCCGCGTCGTACATGTAGATCACATGGTGCGCGACCTGGTTGGAGTGGCCGTACATGCCCAGACGGACGTCACGCGCCTCGGTCATCTCGTGGATGACCCCGCCGTAGGAGCCGACGAACTCCGGCGAGGCCGTCTCCGGCGTGGCGAAGTACTCGTCCAGCTTGTCCGCCAGCTTGGCCCGGCCGCCGTACAGGTTGGCCAGGCCCCGGCTGTCCTGCGGGACCGTGAACGCGTAGCCCCAGCCGTTCGTCTCGGTGTAGTCGTAGCCCCACACCCGCGGGTCGTATTTCGAGGACTCCACCCGCCAGTTGCCCTGCGCGTCGCGGCCCTGGAAGAAACCGGCCTTCGGGTCGAAGAGGTCGACGTAGTCGCGGGCGCGGTTCAGGAAGTACGCCGACTCCTCCTTGTAGCGCTTCTTGCCGGTCTTCTCGTACAGCGCCTGGCCCATCTTGGCGATGCCGTAGTCGTTGACATAGCCCTCCATCGCCCACGACAGACCCTCGCCCGTGCTGGTGCTCGTATAGCCGAGGAAGGGCGAGGTCGTCATGCCCTTGCGGCCCACCCCGGAGGCGGGGGGCGCGACCGTCGCGTTCTTCACCGCCGCGTCGTAGGCGGCCTCCGCATCGAACTTCACGCCCTTCACATAGGCGTCCGCGAAGGCCACGTCCGAGGAGGTGCCCGTCATCAGGTCCGCGTAGCCCGGCGAGGACCACCGTGAGGTCCAGCCGCCGTCCTTGTACTGCTGCACAAAGCCGTCGACCAGTTCACCGGCCTGCTTCGGGGTGAAGAAGGAGTACGCCGGCCAGGTCGTCCGGTAGGTGTCCCAGAAGCCGTTGTTGACGTACACCTTGCCGTCGACGATCTTCGCCCCGGTGTGCGTGGGGGTGTCCGGACCCGTCATCGGGGAGAACGGGGACGCGTACCGGTAGGCCGAGTCCACTTTCTCGAAACCGGAGTTGGGATACAGGTACAGCCGGTACAGCGAGGAGTAGAGCGTCGTCAGCTGGTCGCTGGTCGCCCCCTCGACCTCGATCGTGCCGAGCAGCTTGTCCCAGGCGCGCTGTGCGCGTGCCTTCACCTCGTCGAATCCCGTCCCGTCCGGGATCTCCTGGCGCAGGTTGTCCTTCGCCTGGTCGACGCTGATCAGCGAGGTGGCGAGGCGCAGGGTCACGGTGTGATCGGAGCCGGGCTTGAAGCGCAGATACCCCTTCACCCCCGAGGACGCCCCGTCCGTCACGGGCGCGTCGAACACGCCGTATACGAACAGACGCGTCGCCCCCGTCGACAGCCCGGACTTCACGTCGGAGAACCCGGTGACGATCCCCTTGTCCTTGTCGAGGGTCAGCCCGGCCTGCTCGGTCACATTGTCGAAGATCACGCTCGCGTCGTCGCCGGGATAGGTGAACCGCAGGACCGCCGCGTGGTCCGTCGGCGTCATCTCCGCCTTGAGCCCGTTCTCGAAGGTCACCCCGTAGTAGTACGGGCGCGCCGTCTCGTTGTCGTGTCGGAAGGCCAGCCCCCGCGCCCCGCGGGCGGTGTCGGGGGTGCCGGAGGCGGCTGACGGCATCACCTGGAACGTCTGCCGGTCGCCCATCCACGGGCTCGGCTCGTGGCTCGCGCTGAACGCCTCGATGACCGGCAGGTTGTCCGCGTTGTTCGCCCGGGCGTAGTCGTACAGCCAGCTCAGCGAGCCCGCGTTGGTCACCGGCGTCCAGAAGTTGAAGCCGTGCGGCAGGGCGGCCGCCGGGAAGGTGTTGCCGCGCGAGAAGGAGCCGCTGGAGTTGGTGCCGCGGGTGGTCAGCGCGTAGTCGGACAGATGCGCCTTGGGCCGGTCCGGCGGTGCGACCTTCAGGGCGATGTCGTCCAGCCAGCCGCGGAACTTCGCCGGCCCCTTCGGCGAGTCGTACGCCACCAGGATGCGGTCCACGGTCTTCCCCGCCGCGACCGACCCGATCCGCGAGGCCACGTCGTTCCACTGGTTGACGTACAGCACCTTGGCCGCGCCCTGCCCCTGTGGGGTCAGCGGGAAGCCGTGCTGGTCCAGCGCCCCGAGTCCGCTCAGATAGCTACCGTCGGTGAAGGCGAGGTCGACGGAGACGTTCGAGGCGTCGTAGTCCCGGTCCTTGTCGGCCATCGACGGGAAGACACGGTAGGACAGCCGGGTGTCCCGCTCGACGGGCACGTTCACATCGAAGACCTTGTTGTACGAGTACGCCCGTCCGTCCGTCGTGTGTGTACCCGCGTACCTCAGGGCCCGCCGGCCCGTGAAGCCGGCGCCCGCCTTGGCGGTGGGGGAGCCGATCGGACCCCGGTCCACCAGGGTGCGCATGTCCTTGGGCACGGGTTCGGTGTCGTTGCCGGTGGAGAACTGCACATCGGCGAGTTGCAGTATGTCCGCGCCGTGGTTCTTGGTGAAGTCGAGCCGGAAATGCGCGTACTCGGCGGGCTCCGCAAGGTCGTACGACTTGGTCTGGAAGCGCTGGTCGAACGCTTCCCCCACACGGGTGTCCAGGCTCTTCCAGTCCTTGCCGTCCGTGGAGCCCAGCAGGGTCCAGTCGGCTGGGTCCCGCTCCGCGTAGTCGTTGGCCGACGTCAGTGCGTAGGTGACCACTTTGACGGGCGCGTCGAGGTCGAACTCGACCCAGCCCGTGGGGGCGAAGGTGAGCCACTTGGTGCCGGACTCGCCGTCGATCAGGTTCTCCTTGACCTCCCCGGCTCCCGTGTTCTCGGCGCTGGCGCGGACATCGGTGACCTCGTCGGTCACGTTGCCGGGGATGCCGGTGGTGTATCCGCCGTCCACGCCGGACGCCCGTTTCGTGCCGTCCGCCGCCGTGTCCACGGTGTTCGACCACGTCGGCGCCGGATCGCCCGTCTCGAACGAGGAGGCGAACTCCCGGTCCGTGGCCGCCGGTTGGCCGGGCAGCGCCACTGCAGCGCCTTGCAGGCCCGCAAGCAACGCGAAGGCGGCCGTCGCCACGACCGCCGCCTGAGCCCGTCTGTGCCGAGATCTGTGCTGCATACGCGAGCACCCTCCCTGCGCTATGTAAATATGGACAACGTTGTCAACTCCGCTGCGCAAGGACCAGTAGGTGCCCAAGTGACCTGTGATGTCAAGGGCGTTGAGCGTGGCATTCGGGGTCAATGTGGCCGATACCCCGCCCGAGCGGCCCACGGGCATTCCGTATTTCCGCGAGGTCTCAACTCGGATAAGCAAACCGGCAACCTTGCATTCGATCTTGCTCAGCTGGCGGGAAGTGGACTATACCTGTCGGCGTTCGGGCAGCCATCGCCTTGGGGGCACGGCAGCCCTCTAACAGGCGCGACCGTGGGGAATCGGGAGGCGGCGAACGTTCTTGCACGACCGGCTGCCGTGCCGTCCCACTGAATCCCTTATGCACGACCCCAGCTTCACCATCACCGCGGTGCCGGGGAGGATCCGGTTCACCGCCTGAGTCCTGGAGAAGGCGAGGACTTGAGCATGGGATCCACTTCCGGCGAGAACACCACACCCGGGGGCGTCGGCCGCCGCGATCTGATCAAGCGGTCCGCCGCGCTCGGCCTGATCACCGTCCCCGCGATGAGTCTCCTCTCCGCGTGTGCCAGCGGCGGGGGTGGCGGCGAGGGCAAGGCCAAAGCGGGCAAGAAGACCAAGCAGAACCCGCTCGGCGTCAACGACACGGCACAGATGGAGTTCGTGCTCTTCGACGGCGGCTTCGGCAAGGAATACGCCCAGGACGCGGTCAAGGTCTACGAGAAGGACTTCCCCAAGGCGAAGGTCAAGTTCTCCGCCACCCAGAAGATCCAGACCACCCTTCAGCCCCGCTTCAACCAGGGCAACCCGCCGGACCTCATCGACAACTCCGGCGCCGAGCAGATGGACATGGGCGTTCTCGTCGGCAAGAGCCAGCTCGCCGACCTCACCCCGCTCCTCGACTCCCCCTCGTACGACGACCCGTCGAAGAAGGTCCGCGACACGCTGCGCCCGGGCGTCGTCGAGATGGGCCAGTTCGACGGCAATCCCGTCTGGATCATGTACTACGCCTACACCGTGTACGGCGTCTGGTACTCGCAGAAGGCCCTGGACTCGCTCGGCGAGACGTACCCGGAGACCTGGGACGAGATGCTCAAGGTCTGCGAGAAGGCCAAGAAGAAGGGCATGGCGGGCTGGACGTACGCGGGCAAGTACCCGTACTACATCCCCTTCTCCCTGTACCCGATGATCGGCAAGGTCGGTGGTCGCGAGGTCCTCGACGCCATCGACAACCTGGAGCCGAACGCCTGGAAGCACCCGGCCGTCAAGGTCTGCTTCGAGGCCTACTACGAGCTCTACAAGAAGGGCTACATCCTCCGGGGCACGCCCGGCCTCGACCACATCCAGTCGCAGACCGCCTGGGCCAAGGGCAAGGCGCTGTTCATCCCGAACGGCTCCTGGGTGGAGAACGAGTCCGCGAACGTGATCCCGGGCGACTTCAACCTCGCCGTCTCCGCGCCCACCGGCATCGACTCCTCCGACAAGATGCCCTTCGGCACCATCTGGGCCTCCGGCGGCGAACCGTTCATCGTCCCGGCCAAGGCGAAGAACCCCGAGGGGGGCATGGAGCAGCTGCGCATCATGCTCAGCGAGGCGTCCTCGAAGAACTTCACCGCCAAGGTCAAGTCGCTCACGGCGTTCAACGGCGGCACCACCGGCATCAGCCTCACCCCGGGCCTGAAGTCCGGTGTGGCAGCGCTGGAGAAGGCCGGCAGCAACGTCCTGAACCCGCGTCTGCAGGACTGGTACGTGCAGCTCGAGAAGGAGAAGATCGGTGTGGCCGGCCTCGGCGAGATGATGGCCGGGCGCATCACCCCGGCCGAGGCCATCAAGAGGATCCAGGGCTTCGCCGACGAGGCCGCGAAGGATTCGACGATCAAGCACTACAAGCACCAGTGAGGATCCGTCACCAGCGGCGGCCGCCCGCACGGCCGGGGCCGGGGGTCATGCAGCGAGATCGGGGTCGGTAGCAATGCAGCACGGCAAGTACCGGTTCATCGTGGGGTTCCTGGCGGTTCCCCTCGGGCTGTACGCGCTCTTCGTCGTGTGGCCGTTCATCCAGTCCATCTACTACTCGTTCACGGACTGGACCGGGCTGAGCCCCGACTTCACGATGGTGGGCTTCGACAACTACACGAGGATGTTCCACGACGACATCTTCTGGAAGTCGCTGTGGCACAGCCTCCTGTTCGCGCTGCTGCTGCCGCTGGTGACGATCAGCCTGGCGCTGTTCTTCGCCTTCATGATCAATGTCGGGGGACGGCACCGGAAGGGCGGGCCGGTGATCACCGGCGTGCGCGGCTCGTCCTTCTACAAGATCGTCTACTTCTTCCCGCAGGTGCTCTCGATCGCCATCGTGGCCCTGCTGTTCGCGTTCGCGTACAACCCGGACAGCGGCGCGATCAACTCGCTCCTGCGCGGCATCGGGCTCGGCAGCGTACAGCCGCTGTGGCTGGGCGACCCGAGTCTCGCTCTGTGGTGCGTGATGGCGGTCCTGCTCTGGTCCACGGTCGGCTTCTTCGTGGTGCTCTTCTCCGCCGGGATGGCCTCCATCCCGGCGGATCTGTACGAGGCCGCACTCCTCGACGGGGCCAACCGGATCACCACGTTCTTCCGGATCACCCTGCCGCTGCTGTGGGACACCGTGCAGTCCGGCTGGGTGTACATGGGCATCCTCGCGCTCGGCGCCGAGTCGTTCGCGGTCGTACAGATCATGACGACCGGACCGGGCGGGCCGGACTACTCGACCACCGTCATGGTGCTGTACGTCTACCAGAAGGCCTTCCGTGACGGTCAGGCCGCCTACGCAACCACGATCGGTGTCGCCCTGCTCGTCGTCACACTGCTCTTCGCGGCGATCGTGATGCGGCTGGGCCGGCGCGAGCGGCTGGAGTTCTGATCATGAAGACCACCGAGACCCCCGCCCCGATGCCGGCCGAGTCCGGCGTCACCGACGCAGGCAAGGACGCTCCGGCCGGCGAGCGGCCCCGGGAGAAGAGGGAGGGCACCGCCCTCAATGTCTTCTCGCACGGCATGCTCGTCCTGTGGGCGTTCATGGTGGTGCTGCCGCTGCTGTGGGCGGTGATGACGTCCTTCAAGGACGACAGTTCGATCTTCAGCTCGCCCTGGGCGCTCCCGGACAAACTGCACTTCGAGAACTGGGCGCGGGCCTGGACCGATGCCAACATGAGCGACTACTTCCTCAACACCGTTCTGGTCGTGGGGGGTTCGCTCATCGGCACACTGGTCCTGGGGTCGATGGCCGCGTATGTGCTGGCCCGCTTCGATTTCCCGGGCAACCGGTTCATCTACTACCTGTTCATCGGCGGCATGAGCTTTCCGATCATGCTCGCGCTGGTCCCGTTGTTCTATGTCGTGAACAACATGGGGCTGCTGAACACGATCCACGGGCTGATCCTCGTCTACATCGCCTACTCGCTGCCCTTCACGGTCTTCTTCCTGACCGCGTTCTTCCGCACCCTGCCGACGTCGGTGGCGGAGGCCGCGTTCGTGGACGGGGCCTCGCACACCCGGACCTTCTTCCAGATCATGCTCCCGATGGCGAAGCCGGGCCTGATCAGCGTGGGGATCTTCAACTTCCTGGGCCAGTGGAACCAGTACATGCTCCCGACGGTCCTGAACACCGACCCCGACAAACACGTCCTCACACAGGGCCTGGTCCAGCTGGCCGCCAGCCAGGGCTACAAGGGTGACTGGTCCGGCCTCTTCGCGGGTCTGGTGATGGCCATGCTGCCGGTACTGGCGGCGTACATCGTCTTCCAGCGCCAGGTGGTGCAGGGGCTCACCGCGGGGGCTCTCAAGTAGCGACACACAAGCTCCGCCGGAGCGAAGGCGGTGTGCCGAGGCGACCGTACCTACGCCGGAGACCTCGACTTCCGGCGTCGTCCCCGTGAACCGGGGGCGGCGCCGATGTGTCCGTACGCACTCATTCCGATCTTCCCTGATTTCCGTCAAGGACTTGACTGCGGCAACCCGTTCAGCGGAGCTTGGAGTTCACAACTTGTAAGTGACTCGGGTTCCGCTGGCGTGATCCGAGTCACACTGGCGGCATCGTGGCCGCCGGGCTGAGGGCAGGAGTGGATGAGTCGATGGAGACTCCGGGGTCGCAGTCGTCGCTGCACCGAGCAAATCTGGAACGCGTCGTTCGTGCGGTGCGCCTCGCCGGGTCGCTCACGCAGGCGGAGATCGCGAGGACGACGGGCCTGTCCGCGGCAACGGTCTCCAACATCGTGCGGGAACTGAAGGACGGCGGAACCGTCGAGGTCACGCCCACGTCGTCGGGCGGCCGAAGGGCCCGCAGCGTCTCTCTGAGCGGTGATGCCGGCATCGTCATCGGCATCGACTTCGGGCACACCCATTTGCGCGTCGCGGTCGGAAACCTCGCCCATCAGGTGCTGGCCGAGGAGTCGGAGCCGCTGGACGTGGACGCCTCCGCCGCGCAGGGCTTCGACCGGGCGGAAGAGCTGGTCAGCAGGCTGATCGAGGCGACCGGGGTGGACCGCTCCAAGATCGCGGGCGTGGGTCTCGGCGTGCCCGGTCCCATCGATGTCGAGTCGGGCACCCTCGGCTCCACCGCGATCCTGCCGGGCTGGACCGGCACCAGGCCCGCCGAGGAGCTGCGGGGGCGGCTCGGCGTGCCGGTACACGTGGACAACGACGCCAACCTCGGCGCCCTCGGCGAGCTGGTCTGGGGCAGTGGGCGGGGGGTCAAGGACCTCGCCTACATCAAGGTCGCCAGTGGTGTCGGAGCCGGGCTGGTGATAGACGGTTCGATCTACCGCGGGCCCGGTGGCACGGCGGGAGAAATCGGGCACATCACTCTCGATGAATCCGGTCCCGTCTGCCGCTGCGGCAACCGGGGCTGTCTGGAGACCTTCACGGCCGCGCGGTACGTGCTGCCGCTGCTCCAGCCCAGCCACGGTGCCGATCTGACCATGGAGGGCGTGGTCAGGCTGGCGCGGGACGGCGATCCGGGCTGCCGTCGGGTGATCGCGGACGTCGGTCGCCACATCGGCAGTGGGGTCGCCAACCTCTGCAATCTCCTGAACCCGAGCCGTGTGGTCCTGGGCGGTGACCTCGCCGAGGCCGGGGAGCTGGTTCTGGGGCCCATCAGGGAGTCGGTCGGCCGTTACGCGATCCCCAGTGCCGCACGTCAGCTCTCGGTGTTGCCGGGGGCGCTCGGAGGCCGCGCCGAAGTGCTCGGGGCGCTCGCTCTCGCGCTCAGCGAGATGGGTGATTCAACCCTTTTGGACGGCACGCTGCCCGCCGTTACCCCTGCCTTCACTTAGAGAACGGATGGCACCGTTGCCATCTCGTTAAGGATTTACTTCTTGACGTCGCACCTGCGGCCGAGTTGACTTCCAGCCACCTCGGCCGCAACGACGCGGCCTCGTCAGGGAGGTTTCTGAAGTGAACACGCGTATGCGTCGTGCCGCCGTTGCCGTTGCCGCCGGTGCGATGGCCGTCGGGCTGGCCGCCTGTGGCAGTGCCAAGGAGTCGGGCGGCGGCTCTTCCTCGTCCTCGGGCCCCAAGAAGGGCGACGCCATCAAGGTGGGTCTGCTCCTTCCGGAGAACAAGACCGCGCGGTACGAGAAGCTGGACAAGCCCCTGATCGAGAAGAAGATCAAGGAGCTGACGGGCAACAAGGCCACGCTGGAGTACAACAACGCCCGGCAGGACGCCAACCTCCAGGCCCAGCAGGTCGACACCATGATCACGGACAAGGTGGACGTCCTGATCATCGACGCCGTCGACTCCAAGGCCATCGCCAACTCGGTCAAGAAGGCCGACGACGCCGGCATCCCGGTCGTCGCGTACGACCGTCTGGCCGAGGGCCCGATCAAGGCCTACACCTCGTTCGACAACACCCAGGTGGGCAAGACCCAGGGCGAGGCCCTCCTGAAGGCCCTTGGCGGCAACGCCAAGAAGGGCAAGATCGTCATGATGAACGGCGCGGTGACCGACCCGAACGCCGCCCAGTTCAAGGCCGGTGCCCACTCCGTCCTCGACGGCAAGGTCAACGTCGGCCGCGAGTACGACACCAAGGAATGGTCGCCGGACAACGCCAACTCCAACATGGAGGCGGCTATCACGGCGCTCGGCAAGAAGAACATCACCGGTGTCTACTCCGCCAACGACGGCATGGCCGGCGGTATCATCACCGCCCTCAAGGCCGCGGGCATCTCCAACATCCCGGTCACCGGCCAGGACGCCGAGCTCGCGGGTGTGCAGCGCATCGTCACGGGCGAGCAGTACATGAGCGTCTACAAGTCCTACCCGCAGGAGGCCGACGTCGCCGCGCAGATGGCCGTCGCCCTCGCCCAGGGCAAGTCGCTCGACTCGCTCGCCAAGGACAAGGTCGACAGCCCGACCACCAAGCAGGTTCCGTCCGTCATCGTCCCGGTCGTCGCGCTGACCAAGGACAACATCAACGACACGGTCATCAAGGACGGCATCTACACCGCCGCGGAGATCTGCACCCCGCAGTACAAGTCCGCGTGCGACAAGGTCGGTCTGAAGTAAGCGACCCCAAGTCCTTTCCCCGTACGGGAATTCGTCCTTGAATTCCCGTACGGGACTGGCGCACACACAAGCTCCTCCGGTGCCCCGCGTTCACCAGCCCCGCAAGCTCGTTGCGGGGCGCCGGACGGAACATTCCCCCAAACTTCTGCACAACCTCCCGCCGGGTCAGGCGGCGAAGGAGATGGTTCACGTGTCCGCTACGCCCGTGCTGGCGTTGCGCGGGGTCTCCAAGCGGTTCGGTGCCGTTCAGGCGCTCACCGACGTAGAGCTTGAGGTCCACGCCGGTGAGGTGGTCGCCCTGGTCGGCGACAATGGCGCCGGAAAGTCCACGCTGGTCAAGACGATCGCCGGCGTGCACCCCATCGATGAGGGCGCCATCGAATGGGAAGGCAAGCCCGTCCAGATCAGCAGGCCGAACGACGCCCAGAGCCTCGGCATCGCGACCGTCTACCAGGACCTCGCGCTGTGCGACAACATCGACGTCGTCGGCAACCTCTTCCTGGGCCGCGAGCTCAAGAAGCGCGGCATCCTCGACGAGGTCGAGATGGAGCGGCGTGCCCGCGAGCTGCTGACCACCCTGTCGATCCGGATCCCCAGCGTCCGTATCCCGATCGCCTCTCTCTCCGGCGGTCAGCGCCAGACCGTGGCCATCGCCCGCTCGATGCTCGGCGAGCCCAAGCTGGTCATCCTGGACGAGCCCACCGCGGCGCTCGGCGTCGAGCAGACCGCCCAGGTCCTCGACCTGGTCGAGCGGCTGCGCGAGCGCGGCCACGCGGTGATCCTCATCAGCCACAACATGGCCGACGTGAAGGCCGTGGCGGACAAGGTCGCGGTGCTCCGCCTCGGCCGCAACAACGGCGTCTTCGAGGTGAAGACCACCTCGCAGGAGGAGATCATCTCCGCCATCACCGGCGCCACCGACAACGCCGTGACCCGCCGTGCGGCGCGCACGAACGGGGAGGTTTCCAAGTGAGCATCGAAAAGACCTCCGAGACGCAGCAGGACACACCGGCCGTCGAGAACCCCGAGGCCGCCGCGGCCGCGGTGACCGCGGTCGACCCGCGCCTGCTCGTACGCGAGCAGGGCCTGACGGGCTACGTGGGCGAGTTCAAGCGCAAGATGCGCGCCGGCGAGCTGGGATCCCTGCCCGTCATCGTCGGCCTGGTCATCATCTGCGCCATCTTCCAGAGCCTCAACTCCGCCTTCCTGTCCGCGCAGAACCTGAGTGACATCACCGTCACGATGGTCGGCACGGGCATGATCTCGGTCGGTATCGTCTTCGTCCTGCTGCTCGGCGAGATCGACCTGTCGGTCGGCTCGGTCAGCGGTGCGGCCAGCGCGCTCGCCGCCGTGTTCGCCGTCAACCAGGGCTGGCCCGAATGGGCTGCGGTGCTCGTCGCCGTCGCCGCGGGTGCGGTCATCGGCGCGGCGCACGGCTTCTTCTTCGCGGTGCTGGGCGCTCCCGCCTTCGCCGTGACACTGGCCGGTCTGCTCTTCTGGCTGGGCTTCATGCTCCAGGTACTGGGCGCCAACGGCACCATCAACCTGAACAGCGACGGTTTCATCGGCCAGCTGACCACGTACTTCTTCTCCGACGTGGCGGCCGCCTACGGCCTGGCCGCTGTCGTGGTCATCGTGTTCTTCGCCACCTCCTACCTGGGCAACCGCCGTCGCGAGGCCGCGGGCATCCCGTCCCGGCCGCTCAGCGAGACGGCCCTGCGCACGGGCCTGCTGGCCGTGGTCTCCTTCGCCGCGGCCTACATGTACAACCAGTACAAGGGCCTGCCGCTGGCCACCGTGATCTTCCTGGCCTTCCTGGTGCTCACGGACTTCGTGCTCCGCCGCACGGCGTACGGCCGCAAGGTGTTCGCGCTCGGCGGCAGCGTCGAGGCCTCGCGCCGTGCCGGTATCAACGTCACGGCCGTCCGGATCTCGGTCTTCGCGATCTCCGGATTCTTCGCGGCCGTCGGCGGTCTGTTCCTGGCCTCCAAGATCGCTTCGGCCAACCAGAGCGCCGGTGCCGGCGACCTGCTGATGAACGCGATCGCGGCGGCCGTCATCGGCGGCACCAGCCTCTTCGGCGGCCGGGGCCGCACCTGGAACGCCCTGCTCGGTGTGCTGGTGATCGTCTCGATCCAGTACGGCCTCCAGCTGGAGTCCATCGCCGAGCCGGTGAAGTACATGATCACCGCGGGCGTGCTGCTCACCACCGTGGTGATCGACTCGATCACCCGCAAGACCCAGAAGACGGCGGGCCGCGCGTAGGCCCACCGCGGCGGGGCGCGACCCCCTTCGACCTGTGCCCGGTACCAATGGCGGTGCCGGGCACAGTCCTGTGCGGTCCGGGCGGTCGGGATGGTCTGGGAGATCCGGGCGGTCCGGGCGGTCGGGATGGCCCGGGGCGGTCCGGGATGGCCCGGGCGGTCGGGATGGCCCGGGTGGTCCGGGCCGTTTGTGCGGCACCCGCGGTGCGATCCGGGCGGCTTGTGCCGCCCCGGCGGCCCGGTGCGGCCCGCGCGGCACGGTGCGGCCGAAAACGTGTGCCCCGGAACCTGAGGGCCGCCCATGATCCGTACAGGCGGAACATTAGACTCGACGGGCCCGGCAAAGCTCGACACAGCTCTACTGCAAGGAGGCACGGGTGCCGCTGCTGACCCGCATCAGGGGACCGCGCGATCTGGACCGGCTCAGCCTGGAAGAGCTGGACCAGCTGGCAGAGGAGATCCGGACCTTCCTCGTCGGCGCCGTCTCCAAGACCGGCGGCCACCTCGGCCCCAACCTCGGTGTGGTCGAGCTCACCATCGCCCTGCACCGCGTCTTCGACTCGCCCAGGGACAAGGTCCTCTTCGACACCGGCCACCAGGCCTATGTCCACAAGCTGCTCACCGGCCGTCAGGACTTCTCCGCGCTGCGCAGCAAGGGCGGCCTGTCCGGCTACCCCTCGCGCGCCGAGTCCGAGCACGACATCATCGAGAACTCGCACGCCTCCACGGTCCTCGGCTGGGCCGACGGCCTCGCCAAGGCCAACCAACTGCTCGAGCGGGACAGCCACGTCGTCGCCGTCATCGGTGACGGGGCGCTGACCGGAGGCATGGCCTGGGAGGCGCTCAACAACATCGCGGACGCCAAGGACCGCCCCCTGGTCATCGTCGTCAACGACAACGAGCGCTCGTACGCCCCCACCATCGGAGGCCTCGCCAACCACCTGGCCACCCTGCGCACCACCGACGGCTACGAGAAGTTCCTCGCCCGCACCCGCGAGGTGCTGGAGCGCACCCCCGTCGTCGGCAAACCGCTTTACGAGACCCTGCACGGCGCCAAGAAGGGCCTGAAGGACTTCATCGCCCCGCAGGGCATGTTCGAGGACCTGGGCCTGAAGTACGTCGGCCCCATCGACGGTCACAACATCGAGGCACTGGAGTCGGCACTGGCCCGCGCCAAGCGGTTCGGCGGCCCGGTCATCGTGCACTGCCTCACCGAGAAGGGCCGCGGCTACAAGCCCGCCGAGCAGGACGAGGCCGACCGCTTCCACGGCATCGGCCCGATCCACCCCGACACCGGCCTGCCCATCAAGGCGGCCGCCGCGAGCTGGACCTCCGTCTTCGGCGACGAGATGGTCAGGCTCGGCCGCGAGCGCGAGGACATCGTCGCCATCACCGCGGCGATGCTCCAGCCGGTGGGCCTGAAGAAGTTCGCGGACGCCTTCCCGAACCGGATCTACGACGTCGGCATCGCCGAGCAGCATGGCGCGGTGTCCGCGGCCGGCCTCGCGACCGGCGGACTGCACCCGGTCTTCGCGGTGTACGCGACCTTCCTGAACCGAGCCTTCGACCAGGTCCTCATGGACGTCGCCCTGCACAAGTGCGGGGTGACCTTCGTGCTCGACCGGGCCGGTGTCACCGGCGACGACGGAGCCTCGCACAACGGCATGTGGGACATGTCGATGCTCCAGGTCGTCCCCGGCCTCAGGATCGCCGCCCCGCGCGACGCCGAGCAGCTGCGCGCCCAGCTGCGCGAGGCCGTGGACGTCGACGACGCGCCGACCGTGCTGCGCTACTCCAAGGGCGTCGTCGGCCCCGCCGTCCCCGCGGTCGGCACGGTCGGCGGCATGGACGTCCTGCGCAAGGCCGACGCGCCCGTGCCGGACGTGCTGCTGGTCTCCGTCGGCGCGCTCGCCCCGATGTGCCTGGAGATCGCGGGCCTCCTCGACAAGCAGGGCATTTCCACCACCGTCGTCGACCCGCGCTGGGTCAAGCCCGTCGACGAGGCGCTCGTCCCGCTCGCCGAGCGGCACCGCGTGGTCGTCACCGTCGAGGACAACTCCCGCGTCGGCGGAGTCGGTTCGGCGATCGCGCAGGCCCTGCGCGACGCGGGCGTCGACGTACCGCTGCGCGACTTCGGCATCCCCCCGCGCTTCCTCGACCACGCCTCCCGCAAGGAGGTCCTCGCGGAGATCGGTCTGACCGCGCCGGACATCGCCCGCCAGGTCACCGGGCTCGTCTCCAAGCTCGACGGCCTCTCCCACTCCCGGCCTCGCTCGAACGGGGGGACCCCCGCCGACCGTACGGCCGCCGCGCGGGCCGTGGACTCGGTGGAGTCCGCACGGGACTGACGCCGTCTGACCTCCCTGCGCCGGCCCCGCCATCCTTTACGGTGGCGGGCCCGCCCCGTTCGAGTGAATCGACCCCTGCCGGGGCATACGCACTACGCCCCCTCTCGATCATGTCGGGGACGAGGAGCGTGGGAGGTACGCCGTGAGCAGGACCCTCTTCCGGACGAAGAACGTCGAGCAGTCCATCCAGGACACCGAGGAGCCGGAGCACGCGCTCAAGAAGACCCTCTCCGCACTGGACCTGACCGTGTTCGGCGTCGGTGTCATCATCGGCACCGGCATCTTCGTGCTGACCGGCAAGGTCGCCAAGGAGAACGCGGGACCGGCCGTCTCGCTGTCCTTCGTCCTGGCCGGTGTCGTCTGCGCGCTCGCCGCGCTCTGCTACGCCGAGTTCGCCTCGACGGTCCCGGTCGCGGGATCCGCCTACACGTTCTCTTACGCCACGCTCGGCGAGCTGCCCGCGTGGATCATCGGCTGGGACCTGGTCCTCGAGTTCGCGCTGGGCACGGCGGTGGTCGCCGTCGGCTGGTCCGGGTACATCCGCTCACTGCTCGACAACGTGGGCTGGCACCTGCCCGCGGCGCTGAGCGGCCGCGAGGGGGCGAGCGGGTTCGGCTTCGACATCCTCGCCGCCGCGCTCGTCCTGGTGCTGACCGCCATCCTCGTCGTCGGCATGAAACTGTCGGCCCGGGTGACCCAGCTCGTCGTGGCGATCAAGGTCGCCGTCGTGCTGATCGTGATCATCGGGGGCGCCTTCTTCGTCAACAGCGCCAACTTCAAGCCGTTCGTCCCGAACGCGCAGGCCGTGCCCGCGGGCAATGATCTCAAGGCGCCGCTCATCCAGCTCATCGCCGGCTGGGCGCCCTCCGACTACGGAGTGCTGGGCATCTTCACGGCCGCCTCCGTCGTCTTCTTCGCCTTCATCGGCTTCGACATCGTGGCGACGACGGCCGAGGAGACCCGGAACCCGCAGCGCGACATGCCGCGCGGCATCCTCGGCTCCCTGCTGATCTGCACCGCGCTGTACGTGGCGGTGTCCATCGTCGTCACAGGGATGCAGCACTACTCCGACCTGTCCGTGGACGCACCGCTCGCCGACGCCTTCAAGGCCATCGGACACCCCGGGTACGCGGGAGTCATCAGCTTCGGTGCCGCCATCGGCCTGACCACGGTCTGTCTGATCCTGCTGCTCGGCCAGACCCGGGTCTTCTTCGCGATGAGCCGGGACGGACTGCTGCCCCGCTTCTTCTCCCGGGTCCACCCCCGCTTCAAGACCCCGCACCGGCCGACCGTCCTGCTCGGCGTGGTCATCGCCGTCGTCGCGGGCTTCACCAGCCTCAGCGAACTCGCCGAACTGGTCAACATCGGCACGCTGTTCGCGTTCATCGTCGTCGCGATCGGCGTGATCATCCTGCGCAGGACCCGCCCCGACCTGCCCCGCGCCTTCCGCACCCCCCTCGTGCCGCTCGTGCCGATCGTTTCGGTGTGCGCCTCGCTGTGGCTGATGCTGAACCTGCCCGCCGAGACCTGGCTGCGGTTCGCCATCTGGCTGGCCATCGGCTTCTTCGTGTACTTCCTCTACGGCCGCTCGCACAGCCGTGTGGGCCAGGAGCAGCGCACGGCCGGACGGGCTGCCGGGCAGCCGGGGAACGGCACCCCGTGACTTCCCTCAGCCCCGGTCCGCCGGGGGTTCCCACTCACGCACGGTCCGGGGGCCCAGGACCTGCGCGCCCCGTTCCGTCACCCTGCGGCGCAGCTCCCGGTCCGCCGTGACGACGATGACGGGCCGGTCCCCGGCCTCCTCCACCAGCTCGACGATGCGGTCGTCACCGCTGCCGGGCGCCGACTCCACCCGTACGCCGGACACGGACTCCACCCCGCGCGCCGCGCCCTCCACCACGAGCACCAGCTCCACGGGCCCGGGACGGCCGGGCAGCCCCGCCTCGGCGTACCGCACGAGCCGGTCCCGCAGCCGCTCCGCCGCGCCGCGCCGGTCCCGCCACCAGCCGTCGGGCACGGATCCGACGACGTTCGCGGCGTCAATGATCACCAGGGGCGGGGCGCTCATGCCCTCAGCCTCGCACGGGCCCGCGCCGTTCGCTTGCCGGGTTCCCGTTTACAGTGGGGGAGTGTCAACGGTCCGTACTGTGAACGGCTCCTGGCTCCTGCGCGGCCGGGACGGCAGCCTGAGCGCCTATAGCCAGCGGGACGAAGCGGTGTGGTGCCGGGCCGAGCGGCACCCGAGCCTTTCCTGGGAGCCGCAGCGCAAAGTCGGCGGGGACCAGCGCCTGCATGCTCAACTCGCCCTCGGCCAGGGCGCCGACGGGTATGCCCACCTCGTCGCATGGCGCCCCACGGTCCCGGGTGAGTCGGGCCTCGTCCACTCCACCCACTACCGCCCCCGCCTGGCAGCGCTCGACTGGCTTCCCATCGGTCACCCGGATCGCAAGGGCGACCGGACCGGTCTGCCGGCGGTGGCCGTGGACGCCGAGGGCCGCGCCCACGTCTTCGCCCGCAACAAGGGCGGCGGTGTCAGCATGGTCGCCCAGAAGGAGCGCGGCGGCTGGGGTCCCTGGCGTGCCATCGGGGGCACGGGCGCGCACGAGGAACTCGCGGCCGTGGCCGGAGGGTCGGGGCGCGTGGAGTTGTACGCCACCACGTCGGTCGGGATCCTGCGCTGGCGACAGGAGGAGCCCGGCGCGACCCTGGTTCCCGACGAGGCGCTGGGGGTGGGCGTCCAGCCCGGCACCCTGACCGCCCTGCCCACCTCCAAGGAGCACACCACGCTGTTCTTCTCGGACCCGGAGGGCATGCTGCACGCCTGGCGCCCGGGAGGTGACCCGGTTCCGCTGCTGCTCGCCGCGGGCCCGGGCCCGGTGGCGGCACTGCGCTGCGTCATCGACGGCTATGACTGCACGCTGCTCGCCCAGCGTTCGGCCTCCGGCCGTGTCGTCCTCGCGGCCTGCCCCACCGAACAGGAGTCTGCGGGACTGTGGTGGAGCGAGTCGGGCCCGCAGCTGCCGGCGGGCACGCGGGTCTCGCTGGCCGAGGACGCCGAGGGCCGGGTCGTGGCCGCGGCCCTCACCCCGGACGGTGAACTCACCCTGGCCCGCCAGAAGGACGAGCCGGGGCTGGCGCTGGAGGCCTGGCAGTCGGTGTGACGCCCCCCGGTGGTGATTCCTCGTCAGGAGCCGCCGGTGGTTCTCCTGCCGGGCGACGACTCCTGGCGGGGCTGCTCGGGACCGCGCTCGGCGGCAGGATCGCGCAACGCGCCCGCGGTCGCGTTCGACGTGCTGAGCCGCGCCACGTTCGTGGTCCTCGGAGCGGCCGGCCGGCCGTCGCTCGCCAGGCCGCCCCGAACTCACCGGAGTTCGGCCCAGGGCAGATGACCGGCTGACCCGGCCACAGGCGCCCGGCGCCGGGCCGGTCGGACGTTCGCGACGCGAGGACGGTACCGGGGACGCAACACATTCCCGGCGCTTTGGTGTTCGGGTGGCCGACGACCAGGGCCAGGGCGCACATCGACGGCGCCGCGAACGCGCCGACGCCCGTGGGCTCACCGAGGGCAGTGCCCCGTATAGGGCCGGACGGCCGGCCTGCCGGGACGGCCCCGTACGACGAAGGGCCTCCGCGGAATGCGGAGGCCCTTGTCCCTGGCGGTTGCCGCCGGGTCCGACCAGGCGGTTACGCCGGCACCGATGCCACGCCCGGCTCCAGGAACGTCTTGCCGTTCACGCGCTCGGAGACGCCCTCGCGGTCCAGGTACGGCGTGATGCCGCCCAGGTGGAAGGGCCAGCCCGCGCCCGTGATCAGGCAGAGGTCGATGTCCTGGGCCTCGGCCACGACACCCTCGCCGAGCATCAGGCCGATCTCCTGCGCGACCGCGTCCAGCACGCGGACGCGGACCTGCTCCTCGGTCAGGACCGTGTCGCCCTGCTTCAGCAGCGCGGTGACCTCCGGGTCCAGCTCCGGCTTGCCGCTGTCGTAGACGTAGAAGCCGCGCTTGCCGGCCTCGACGACCGCCTTGAGGTTCGGGGAGACCTTGAAGCGGTCCGGGAACGCCCTGTTGAGGGTCTCCGAGACATGCAGGCCGATCGCCGGGCCGACGAGCTCCAGCAGCACCAGCGGGGACATCGGCAGGCCGAGCGGCTCGACCGCCTTCTCCGCGACCTCCACCGGGGTGCCCTCGTCGATGACGTTCTGGATCTCGCCCATGAAGCGCGTGAGGATGCGGTTGACGACGAACGCCGGGGCGTCCTTGACCAGAACCGCGGTCTTCTTGAGCTTCTTGGCGACGGCGAACGCCGTGGCGAGCGACGCGTCGTCGGTCTTCTCGCCGCGGACGATCTCCAGCAGCGGCAGCACGGCGACCGGGTTGAAGAAGTGGAAGCCGACGACGCGCTCGGGGTGCTGGAGCTTCGACGCCATCTCCGTCACCGAGAGAGAGGAGGTGTTGGTCGCGAGGACGGCGTGCGCGGGCGCGACCGCCTCGACCTCGGCGAACACCTTCTGCTTGACCGACATCTCCTCGAACACGGCCTCGATGATGAAGTCCGCGTCCGCGAAGCCCTCCGCCTTGTCCAGGACACCGGACACCAGCGCCTTGAGGCGGTTGGCCTTGTCCTGGTTGACGCGGCCCTTGGCGAGCAGCTTGTCGATCTCGGCGTGGACGTAGCCCACACCCTTGTCGACGCGCTCCTGGTCGATGTCCGTGAGGACGACCGGGACCTCGAGGCGGCGCAGGAAGAGCAGGGCGAGCTGCGAGGCCATCAGACCGGCGCCGACCACGCCGACCTTGGTGACCGGGCGCGCCAGGTTCTTGTCGGGGGCGCCCGCGGGACGCTTGCCGCGCTTCTGGACGAGGTTGAACGCGTAGATGCCCGCGCGCAGTTCGCCGCCCATGATCAGGTCCGCGAGGGCCTGGTCCTCGGCGTCGTAGCCCTGCTGAAGGTCACCGTTCTTCGCCGCGGCGATGATGTCGAGCGCGCGGTAGGCGGCCGGGGCCGCGCCGTGCACCTTGCCGTCCGCGATGAAGCGGCCCCGGGCGACCGCCTGGTCCCAGGCCTCGCCGCGGTCGATCGCCGGACGGTCGATCTCGATCTCGCCCTTGAGGACGGCCGCCGTCCAGATGAGCGACTGCTCCAGGAAGTCGGCGCCCTCGAAGAGGGCGTCGGCGATGCCCAGCTCGTAGACCTGCTTGCCCTTGAGCTGCTTGTTCTGGTTGAGCGCGTTCTCGATGATGACCGAGACGGCCTTGTCGGCGCCGATCAGGTTCGGCAGCAGGGTGCAGCCGCCCCAGCCCGGGACCAGACCGAGGAACACCTCGGGCAGGGAGAACGCCGGGAGGGCCGCGGATACCGTGCGGTAGGTGCAGTGCAGGCCGACCTCTACGCCGCCGCCCATCGCCGCGCCGTTGTAGTAGGCGAACGTCGGGACGGCCAGCTTCGACAGTCGCTTGAAGACCTCGTGGCCGCCCTTGCCGACGGCCAGCGCGTCCTCATGCCGCTTCAGCAGCTCGACGCCCTTGAGGTCGGCGCCGACCGCGAAGATGAACGGCTTGCCGGTGATGCCGACGCCGACGATCTCGCCGTCCGCGGCCTCCTTCTCGACCTGGTCGATCGCGGTGTCGAGGTTCGCGAGCGACTGCGGTCCGAAGGTCGTCGGCTTGGTGTGGTCCAGGCCGTTGTCGAGGGTGATCAGGGCGAAGCGCCCGGCGTTCAGCGGCAGGTCGAAGTGGCGCACGTGCGCCTGCGTGACGACCTCGCCCGGGAACAGCTCGGCCGCACCCTTCAGCAGCTCGGCGGTGGTGCTCACTTGTCCCCCTCGAAGTGCGGGTTCTCCCAGATGACCGTCGCGCCCATGCCGAAGCCGACGCACATGGTGGTCAGGCCGTAGCGGACCTGCGGCTGCTCCTCGAACTGGCGGGCCAGCTGCGTCATCAGACGGACGCCGGAGGAGGCGAGCGGGTGACCGAAGGCGATGGCGCCGCCGTACTGGTTGACGCGCTCGTCGTCGTCCGCGATGCCGTAGTGGTCGAGGAAGGCCAGGACCTGCACCGCGAAGGCCTCGTTGATCTCGAACAGGCCGATGTCGGAGATGGACAGACCCGCCTTGGCGAGGGCCTTCTCCGTCGCCGGGATCGGGCCGTAGCCCATGACCTCGGGCTCGACGCCCGCGAAGGCGTACGAGACCAGTCGCATCTTGACGGGCAGGCCGTTCTCGCGAGCGAAGTCCTCCGACGCGATGATCGAGGCGGTGGCGCCGTCGTTCAGACCGGCCGCGTTGCCCGCGGTGACCCGGCCGTGGACGCGGAACGGCGTCTTGAGGTTCGCCAGGTTCTCCAGGGTGGTGCCCGGGCGCATCGGCTCGTCGGCGGTGACCAGGCCCCAGCCCGTCTCGCCGGCCTCGGGGGTGGTGCGGCGGACCGAGATCGGCACCAGGTCCTGCTGGATCTTGCCGTTGGCGTACGCCTTGGCGGCCTTCTCCTGCGAGCGCACGGCGTATTCGTCGGCGCGCTGCTTGGTGATCTGCGGGTAGCGGTCGTGCAGGTTCTCGGCGGTCATGCCCATGAACAGGGCGGACTCGTCGACCAGCTTCTCGCTCACGAACCGCGGGTTCGGGTCGACGCCCTCGCCCATCGGGTGGCGGCCCATGTGCTCGACACCACCGGCGATGACGGCGTCGTAGGCACCGAACGCGATGGAGCCCGCCGTGGTGGTCACGGCCGTCATCGCGCCCGCGCACATGCGGTCGATGGAGTAGCCGGGCACCGAGGTCGGCAGGCCCGCGAGGATGCCCGCGGTGCGGCCGAGGGTCAGGCCCTGGTCGCCGATCTGCGTGGTCGCGGCGATGGCGACCTCGTCGATCTTCTTCGGGTCGAGACCCGGGTTGCGGCGCAGCAGCTCCCGGATCGCCTTCACGACGAGGTCGTCGGCGCGGGTCTCGTGGTAGATGCCCTTCGGGCCCGCCTTGCCGAACGGGGTGCGGACGCCGTCGACGAAGACGACGTCCCTGACGGTACGAGGCACGATGGCTCTCCTCCAGGGTGCGGGATGGCACTGCTGCGACGCGCTGAGCGCGCGCTCAGCACCATGCTACTTGTGGGTAACCAAGCTGCCCAGTCCCGCCGTGCCAAGCGGTGAAGGTCACACCATCGGTGGAGGGGGGAGCGCGGCGGTTGGCGCGATTTCGCCCTGACTCTTCCGCTTCCGGGGGCGCGTGGCTCTACGGCGCGGGGGCGCGCCCGTGGCCGTACGGGCACGAGGTGGGCCCGTGCCCGTACGGCGGCGGGGCGGCTCGTGGCCGCGCCCGCGCGCTGCGTGCCCGGCTTCAGCTGTGGCCGGACAGTGCGTCCACCAGTACCGGGGTGACCTGCTCGACCTGCCAGGGACGGGCGCCGTACCCGGTGAGCGCGGCCGCGATCGACGCGGCGTCGGCCGGCTGCGGCGGCTCCCAGCACAGGCGCCGCACGATGTCCGGAGAGATCAGGTTCTCCTGCGGCATGGAGAGCTGCTCCGCGAGCGCCGAGACCGCGGCGCGCGCGGCGGACAGCCGGGCCGCGGCCGCCGGGTCCCTGTCGGCCCACGCACGCGGGGGCGGGGGACCGGCCACCGGCTGCCCGGGCTGCGGCAGCTCGGCCTCGGGCAGTGCCTTCGCCCGGTCGACCGCGGCCTGCCACTGCTCCAGCTGGCGTCGGCCCATACGGTGACCGAAGCCGTTCAGGGAGGCCAGGGCGTGCACGTTCGGCGGCAGCGCCAGCGCGGCCTCGACGATCGCGGCGTCCCCGAGCACCTTGCCCGGCGAGACGTCCCTGCGCCGCGCGATCCGGTCGCGGGTCTGCCACAGCTCACGGACGGCCGCCATCTGCCGGCGGCGGCGCACCTTGTGCATCCCGGACGTACGGCGCCAGGGGTCCTTGCGCGGCTCGGCCGGCGGCGCGGAGGCGATCGCCTCGAACTCCTGCCGGGCCCAGTCCAGCTTGCCCTGCCGGTCCAGCTCCTTCTCCAGGGCGTCCCGCAGGTCGACGAGCAGCTCGACGTCGAGGGCGGCGTAGCGCAGCCACGGCTCGGGCAGTGGCCGGGTCGACCAGTCGACGGCCGAGTGCCCCTTCTCCAGTACGAAGCCGAGGACGCTCTCCACCATGGCACCGAGACCCACCCGGGGGTACCCGGCGAGGCGCCCCGCCAGCTCGGTGTCGAACAGGTACGTGGGCAGCATGCCTATTTCACGCAGGCAGGGCAGGTCCTGGGTGGCGGCGTGCAGCACCCACTCCACCCCGGACAGCGCCTCGCCCAGGACCGAGAGGTCGGGACAGGCCACGGGGTCGATCAGTGCGGTGCCCGCACCTTCGCGGCGCAGCTGGACCAGATAGGCACGCTGGCCGTACCGGTAGCCGGACGCGCGTTCGGCGTCGACGGCGACGGGGCCGCTGCCGGCGGCGAACGCGGCGATCACCTCGGCGAGCGAGGCCTCGTCGGCGATCACGGGCGGAACGCCGTCGCGCGGCTCCAGCAAGGGGATCGGCGCCGCTTCGACATCGTCCGGAGGGGCGCCTCCGGTGGTTCGCAGTGGGTTGTCTGCTGCGGTCTCTTGGGCGTCGGTCACCTGTCAAGGGTATCTGTGCGTGGACGGCGCCCGCCGACGGAACGTTCCGTCGACGGGCGCGAGAGGGGCGTAAACCAGTCACGTGTGACACATGGCGGTGCGCGCTTCCCGTGCCCGCGGGCGGCGTGGGGCGGGGCGCGTCCTGGGGGTGATGGGCGTCCCGGACTCGGGTCGGCGGCGGCTCGGCGCGGACGCGGACCGGGGTGGTGGGTGGGGGCTGGCGGGGATGCGGGTGCGGGACGAGGGGGCGGGCGTCGGGGTCCGCCGCGGGGTGCGGGACGAGGGGGCGGGCGTCGGGTCCGCCGTGTCGGGTGCGGGCGTCGGGAGTTCGGGTGCGGGGGTCGGGTCAGTGGATGATGCCGGTCCTGAGGGCCACCGCCACCATTCCGGCGCGGTCGCCGGTGCCCAGCTTGCGGGCGATACGGGCGAGATGGCTCTTGACGGTCAGCGCGGACAGGCCCATGGAGACGCCGATCGCCTTGTTCGACTGGCCCTCGGCGACGAGGCGCAGCACCTCGACCTCGCGTCCGGACAGCTCGCGGTAGCCGCCCGGGTGACTCGGGGCACCCGGGGGGCGACGGTGCAGGCGCGCGGCGGCGGCGCCGATCGGGGCGGCGCCGGGTCGGGTGGGGAGCCCGACGTTCGTGCGCGTACCGGTGACGACGTAGCCCTTCACTCCGCCCGCGAGGGCGTTGCGGACCGCGCCGATGTCGTCGGCGGCGGACAGGGCGAGGCCATTGGGCCAGCCCGCGGCGCGGGTCTCCGACAGGAGGGTGAGGCCGGAGCCGTCGGGGAGGTGGACGTCGGCGACGCAGATGTCACGTGGGTTGCCGATACGGGGCCGAGCCTCCGCGATCGACGACGCCTCGATGACGTCGCGCACTCCTAGCGCCCAGAGGTGACGGGTGACGGTGGAACGGACCCGGGGGTCGGCCACGACCACCATGGCGGTCGGCTTGTTCGGGCGGTAGGCGACCAGGCTTGCGGGCTGCTCGAGGAGAACGGACACCAGGCCTCCTGGGGGTGCGGGACGGGGCCGGCTCTGGGGATGAAGCCGGGACGAACCGTGCTTTCAAGGTCACAGTCGTCTTCGGCACCAAACCCGTGCTCCTTTAGAGAATGATCACGATTTGGTGAGTAACAATCCGGGCAATTCGGACGAGCGGGCGATCAAGTGAAGATCGAGTCGGTTCGGTCCTTTATCGATAAGGGGCCAAAAGGGGTCGTATCGACAAAGAGATGGCAAGGAACGTCAAGTCGGAATTGACAGGGCCGTCCCGGGGTGCGGGCGCGTGGGCATCAGCGGGGCTGCGGCCCCCGCCGTTGCGGCAGCGTCACCACCGAGCCGTCTCCCGGGCCCGCCGGGGGCAGGCCCGCCACCTGGGCCAGCAGATCGCACCAGGAGGCCAGGTGGGCGGCGGTGTCCGGGGCGCCACCGAGGCCCTCACGTGGCGTCCAGGAGGCGCGGATCTCGATCTGGGAGACTGCCGGGCGCGCGGCGAGCCCGCCGAAGTAGTGCGAGCTCGCCCGCGTGACGGTGCCGCTCGGCTCGCCGTACGCCAGCCCGCGGGACTGGAGGGCACCGGTCAGCCAGGACCAGCAGACCTCGGGAAGCAGGGGGTCAGCGGCCATCTCCGGTTCGAGTTCCGCGCGCACCAGGGTGACCAGACGGAAGGTGCCCTGCCAGGCCTCGTGCCCGGCCGGGTCGTGGAGCAGGATGAGACGCCCGTCGGCAAGGTCCTCGCTCTCCTCGACGACCGCCGCCTCCAGGGCGTAGGCGAACGGGGCCAGCCGCTGCGGCGGGCGGGTGGGCTCGACCTCGACCTCGGGCCGCACGCGCGCGGTCCTCAGCGCGTCGACGGCGGTACGGAAGGGCAGTGGAGCCGTCTCCGTGGCACCCCGGTCCCCCTCCTCCGCGCCGTCCATTCCGTCATCGCCGTCCGTCGGTCGTCCCTGAGCCGCAGCCATGCGGGGAAGAGTAAGGGGAAGAAAGCGCGTTCGCAGGGAGAGACACCCGATGCCTCCGGCGGTTTGGCGGGGAACGGCGGGGCAGGGTTGCGGCGGCCGCCGCCTGGGTATGGACGTGCGCCGGTGCGCGCTGCGGTGAGCGGTTCGAGCGGGGGCTGCGGGGCGGGGGCCGGTGGCCGGGCGTTGCCCGGAGGGGGAGCCGTACGACGCCCCAGGGCCCGTGCCCGTGCGGGAGCGACGCCCTGGTCGGGTGCCGCACACCCCGGACGAGCCTGTCGGTGCGGCGTGCGAGACTTTTGGCGTGAGTGCCAATGACCGCCCCGCGACGGGCCAGCCGACAGCGACGTACGACTCCGCCTTCCTCAAGGCGTGCAGGCGCGAGCCCGTTCCGCACACACCGGTGTGGTTCATGCGACAGGCCGGGCGCTCCCTGCCCGAGTACCGCAAGGTGCGCGAGGGCATCCCGATGCTGGAGTCCTGCATGCGGCCCGAGCTGGTCACGGAGATCACGCTCCAGCCGGTCCGCCGGCACGGCGTGGACGCGGCGATCTACTTCAGCGACATCGTCGTCCCCCTCAAGGCCATCGGCGTCGACCTCGACATCAAGCCCGGCGTCGGCCCCGTCGTCGAGCACCCGATCCGCACCCGCGCCGACCTGGCGCAGCTGCGTGACCTGACCCCCGAGGACGTCCACTACGTGACGGAGGCCATCGGCCTGCTCACCGCCGAGCTGGGCGAGACCCCGCTGATCGGGTTCGCGGGCGCCCCCTTCACCCTCGCGAGCTACCTCATCGAGGGCGGCCCCTCCCGGACGTACGAGCACACCAAGGCGCTCATGCACGGCGACCCGCAGCTGTGGGCCGACCTGGTGGACCGGCTCGCGGACATCACGGCCGCGTTCCTGAAGGTCCAGATCGAAGCGGGCGCCTCCGCGGTCCAGCTCTTCGACTCATGGGCCGGCGCCCTCGCCCCCGCCGACTACCGCCGCTCGGTGCTGCCCGCCTCGGCCAAGGTCTTCCGGGCCGTCGAGGGGTACGGCGTGCCCCGTATCCACTTCGGTGTCGGCACCGGAGAGCTGCTCGGCCTGATGGGTGAGGCCGGCGCGGACGTCGTCGGCGTCGACTGGCGCGTCCCGCTCGACGAGGCGGCCCGCCGCGTCGCCCCCGGCAAGGCCCTTCAGGGCAATCTGGACCCGGCCGTCCTCTTCGCGCCCAGGGAGGCGGTCGAGGCCAAGACCCGCGAGGTGCTCGACGCCGCCGCCGGTCTCGAGGGCCACGTCTTCAACCTCGGCCACGGCGTCATGCCGAACACCGATCCGGACAGCCTCACCCGGCTCGTGGAGTACGTCCACACGCAGACGGCCCGCTGACCGTCCCCCGCTTCCAAGGGACCCGTCCGCCGCCTCACTCACCAACCGGGCCGCGCCTGCCTGCCCCACCGCATACCCCGCGCCTCGGGCGGCGGCGGGGTGCCCGGGCGCAGCGGCCAGGCCAGTGCCATGCCCACGAGGAAGCCGACCACATGGGCCGCGTACGCCACCGTCCCGGCCTGGGAGACCCCTGCCCCGGACGAGTAGAGCGCCTGCAGCACGAACCAGAAGCCCAGCACCACCCACGCGGGCAGTCGCAGCGGCAGGAAGAGCAGGAACGGCACGAGGATCCAGACCCTGACCCTGGGGTAGAGGACCAGATACGCGCCGAGTACGCCCGCGATCGCGCCGGACGCGCCGATCAGCGGATCGCCCGAGTTGCTGTTGAGGACCGCGAAGCCGTACGCGGCCGCGTACCCGCACGCGACATAGAAGAGTGCGAACCGGATGTGGCCGAGGCGGTCCTCGATGTTGTTGCCGAAGATCAGCAGGAACAGCATGTTGCCCAGCAGGTGCAGCCAGCTGCCGTGCAGGAACATCGCCGTGAGGACCGAGACCGGCGGCGACTTCTGGTAGTCCGGCGGGCCCACCACGCAGCCCGGGCCGTTCGGGCCGATGCCCACGTCCCCCGTGGGAACGAGCCGCGGGAACTGATCGTGGATCAGCTCCCGCGGCACTGCCGCGTAGTGCTCCAGGAACGCATGGAGATGACACAGCTGGGACAGGTCGCTCTGTCCCACCACCGAGCCCGCTACGCCGGGGGTGAGCAGGAAGACGACGATGTTTGCCGCGATCAGCGCATACGTCACATAGGGCGTGCGCCGCACCGGGTTCACGTCATGAACAGGGATGACCACAACGAAGTACTGCCCTGGATGCGACCGGCGAATCGGTGAACCCGGTGAACGGGGCGCACCCCGCGTGCGTATGTCTCCTCAACCGCCCGCGGCGCGGGGAAGGCGTGTCGCGGGGACGACGTGAGGACAGGCGATGAACGACCGAGTTACTCCTCCGATACACGCTCTGCCCGACGGCGAGGCCGAGCTGGCGCTCGTGATCCACCTGCCCTGGGAGGACGTCGCCCGGCTGGGCCAGGAGGCCGGGCGACTGGCCTCCCAGATGCAGCGCCCCGTGACCCTCGACGAGGCCGTCAGCCACCGGCTGCGCTCCGTCCGGCCCGCCGCCGCGCATGCCAAGCCGGCGGCGCAGCCCCAGCCGACGGCCGTGACCTCCAGCGCGTCCGTGTCCTCGCTGCCGCCGCGGCCGCCCGCCGAGCAGGCCCGGCAGGCGATCGAGAGGATCAACGGAGTCGGCCAGCACGAAACGGCCTGATCGAGCCGCGTCCCGTGCTGCCGGGCAACCCGGCCGGTGCGGTGTCTAGCGGGGCCCCTTCTCCACCACCACGGCCGCCTTGCGCGCGGCGACCAGGACCGGGTCCCACACCGGGGAGAACGGAGGCGCGTACCCCAGGTCGAGGGCCGTCATCTCCTGCACCGTCATCCGCGCGGTCAGCGCCACCGCCGCGATGTCGACCCGCTTGGCGGCGCCCTCCCGGCCGACGATCTGCACGCCGAGCAGCCGACCCGTGCGGCGTTCGGCGAGCATCTTGACGGTCATGGGCGCGGCGTTCGGGTAGTAGCCCGCGCGGCTGGTCGACTCGACGACGACCACCTCGTACTGGAGCCCTGCGCGCCGCGCGTCCTTCTCACGCAGCCCGGTGCGCGCGATCTCCAGATTGCAGACCTTGCTCACCGCCGTGCCGACCACGCCCGGGAACATGGCATAGCCGCCGCCCACGTTGGTGCCGATGACCTGCCCGTGCTTGTTGGCGTGGGTGCCCAGCGCGATGTGCCGCTCGCGGCCCGAGACCAGGTCGAGCACCTCGACGCAGTCGCCGCCCGCCCAGATGTTCTCGTGGCCACGCACCCGCATCGCCAGGTCGGTGAGCAACCCGCCGTGCTCGCCGAGGGGCAGACCGGCGGCCTTCGCAAGGGCCGTCTCCGGGCGTACGCCGATCCCGAGGACCACCACGTCGGCCGGGTACTCGGCCGCGTCCGTGGCGACCGCCCGGACCGGGGACGTGCCTCCGTCCCCCGTGAGGACCTTGGTGGCCTCGGCGTCGTTCACCATGGTGATGCCGAGGCCCTCCATGGCGAGGTGCACCAGCCGGCCCATGTCCGGGTCGAGCGTCGCCATGGGCTCGCTGCCGCGGTTGACGACCGTGACCTCGTAGCCCCGGTTGATCAGCGCCTCGGCCATCTCCACGCCGATGTAACCCGCGCCGACGACCACCGCGCGGCGCCCCCGGGTGGCGGCCAGCGTGTCCAGCAGGGCCTGGCCGTCGTCCAGGGTCTGCACCCCGTGCACCCCGGGTGCGTCGATGCCGGGCAGGTCGGGGCGGATGGGGCGCGCCCCGGTCGCGATCACGAGCTTGTCGTACGACGTCCAGGTCTCGGCCCCGGACTCGACGTCACGCGCGCGCACCCGGCCGCGCTCGACGTCGATCTCCGTGACCTCCGTCCGCATCCGCAGATCGATGCCGCGCGCCCGGTGCTCCTCGGGTGTACGGGCGATCAGCCGGTCCCGGGCGGTGACGTCGCCGCCCACCCAGTACGGGATGCCGCACGCCGAGTACGAGGAGAAGTGGCCGCGTTCGAACGCCACGATCTCGAGTTCGTCCGGGCCCTTGAGCCGGCGTGCCTGCGATGCGGCGGACATGCCCGCCGCATCGCCGCCTATGACGACCACGCGCTCTCTCGTACGGCTCACGCTCATACGGACACGCTACGGGGGCGCGGCAGGTCAGTCTTGCCCGCCCCGCCCGTCGTGGCCGGGCGCCCCCGGCCGTCGGGAGCGCGGCCCGGCACCGCCGCTGCACGTGCGGACAGCCGGGGGCGTACCACCCGCAGCCACAGCAGTGTGACGGACGTTCCTTCGGCGCCGCATCGGGCCGGAACGTTTGGCCGGATCCGGTTCCGGTGCGGTCACGGCGCGTCTCGGCGGGGACACCCGGCCCCCGCGGGGCCCTCGGTGGCGTCTGAGAGGCTGGGGGACATGAGCGCACTGCACGCCCGCGGGGACGCGGGGCACGTCGTCGTCGTCGGAGGCGGGATCGCGGGGCTGGCCGCCGCCCACCGGCTGCTGGACCGGGGCGCGCGCGTGACGGTCCTGGAGGCGTCGGACCGGGTCGGCGGCAAGCTGCTGCCAGGTGAGATCGCGGGCGTGCGGGTCGACCTCGGGGCCGAGTCGATGCTGGCACGGCGGCCCGAGGCGGTGGCGCTGGCCCGTGCGGCGGGCCTCGGGGACCGCCTCCAGCCACCGGCCACCGCGACCGCCGCGATCTGGACCCGCGGCGCCCTGCGGCCGATGCCCAAGGGGCATGTCATGGGCGTCCCCGGCACCGCGTCCGCCCTCCTCGGACTCCTCTCCGACGAGGGCCTGCGCCGCATCGAGCACGATGCGCGGCTGCCGCGCACCGAGATCGGCGACGACGTCGCGGTCGGCGGGTACGTGGCGGAGCGCCTCGGCCGGGAGGTCGTTGACCGCCTGGTGGAGCCCCTGCTCGGCGGGGTGTACGCGGGCGACGCGTATCGCATCTCGATGCGTTCGGCGGTGCCGCAGCTCTTCGAGGCCGCGAAGGCCCACGACTCGCTGACGGAAGCGGTCCGCGAGATCCAGGCGAAGGCTGCCGCGGCCGCGCAGAGCGGCCCGGTGTTCATGGGCGTCGAGGGCGGTGTCGGCCGACTCCCGCTCGCCGTGGCGGAGTCGGTCCGGGCCAAGGGCGGCGAGATCGTGCTGGGGGCCGACGCGGACCGGCTGCACCGCACTCCGGGGGGATGGGAGGTCCTGCTCGGGGACCACCTGATCGAGGCGGACGCGGTGATCGTCGCCACGCCCGCCCCCCAGGCCGCCCGCCTGCTGCGCACGGCGTCCCCCGGGGCCGCCGCCGAACTGCGCACCGTGGAGTACGCCTCGATGGCCCTCGTCACCCTCGCCTACCGCCGCGCCGACGCCGCCCTTCCCGAGGGCAGCGGCTTCCTGGTGCCGCCGGTCGACGGGCGCACGATCAAGGCGTCGACCTTCGCCTCCCGGAAGTGGGGGTGGATCGCCGACGAGGACCCGGACGTGCTCGTCCTGAGAACGTCCGTCGGGCGGTACGGGGAGACGGAGATACTCGAGCGCGAGGACGCCGACCTCGTGGCCGTCTCGCGACACGACCTGCGGGAGGCGACCGGCCTGGACGCCGCTCCGGTGGAGGCCCGCGTCACCCGCTGGACCGACGGCCTGCCCCAGTACCCCGTCGGCCACCACGCGCGCGTGGCCCGCGTCCGAGAGCACGTCGCGCGCCTGCCGGGCCTGGCCGTGTGCGGCGCGGCCTACGACGGCGTCGGCATCCCGGCCTGCATCGCGAGCGCGCACGCGGCCGTGGACCAGCTGGGCGGCGACCTGCGGGGTGTGCACCAGCTCACCGCCAACCCGGTGCAGAGCCTTCACGGCGGAGCGGGAGAATAGGCACATGAGTGACGACGCCCCCACCACCGAGCCCGGCAGGATCCCGAACAAGGGCAAGCTGGCCAAGGACCTCAACGAGGTCATCCGCTACACGCTGTGGTCCGTCTTCAAGCTGAAGGACCTGCTGCCCGAGGACCGCGCCGGTTACGCCGACGAGGTGCAGGAGCTGTTCGACCAGCTCGCCGCGAAGGACGTGACCGTCCGCGGTACGTACGACGTGTCGGGCCTGCGCGCCGACGCCGACCTCATGATCTGGTGGCACGCGGAGACCAGCGACCAGCTCCAGGAGGCGTACAACCTCTTCCGCCGTACGAAGCTGGGCCGCGCCCTCACTCCGGTCTGGTCGAACATGGCGCTGCACCGCCCGGCCGAGTTCAACCGCTCGCACATCCCGGCGTTCCTCGCCGAGGAGACGCCGCGCGACTATGTGAGCGTCTACCCCTTCGTGCGCTCCTACGACTGGTACCTGCTGCCGGACGAGGACCGCCGCCGCATGCTCGCGGACCACGGCAAGATGGCCCGCGGCTACCCGGACGTGCGTGCCAACACGGTCGCCTCGTTCTCCCTCGGCGACTACGAGTGGATCCTCGCCTTCGAGGCCGACGAGCTGTACCGCATCGTCGACCTCATGCGCCACCTGCGCGGCTCTGAGGCCCGGATGCACGTCCGCGAGGAGGTCCCCTTCTTCACCGGTCGCCGCAAGTCGGTGGCCGAGCTGGTCGCCGGTCTCGCCTGACCGCGACGCACGCGCCGGGCGCCCCGGGGCCCGGCGCGTCGGCATGTCGGGGGGAAGGGCCGGAAGCGGCCGGCGGCAGCGGATACGTCCGCTGTTCCAGGGTCGTGAGGTCGCTGTGTCAACCGTGGCACATTCCACGGAGACGATCTCCCACACCCACCCGCGGCTGTAGGGCTGCCCTGGGGGGCCCAGGGCTCAGCGCCGCAGCAGCGCCCGGCGCGTGGCGCGGGCCAGGCGGGCCGCGGGGTGCCGGGACGGCGGGGTGGGGCCCGAGCGCTCCAGCCACCACTCACGCAGCCGTCGCCGCGCCCCGGCGTCCTCGGGGAGCCCGGCGAGCAGCAGATGCTCGGCGAAGTCGAGCGCGTCGCGCCGGTAGCCGCCGGCCATCGGGCGGGCATGGGCGTAGTCGAGGAAGGCCGTCCGGTACGCCTCCCCGAGGATCACGGGCAGCTCGGGCGCCACCTTCGCGACGACACCGGCCCGCTTGGCGGCGAGGGCGCGCGTCTGCACCCCGATCCGTACCCGGTCGAATCCCTCTGGCACGGGTGTGCCGGCGACGAGGCAGGACAGCAGCGAGGTCTGCGCGAGCGCGAGCCTCTGCCGCGCGGACGCACCACCGGAACCACCGGCAGCACCACGACCGGAGCCCTGCCGCGCCGCGCCTGCCGCACCGTCAGGCGCCGCAGTGTCCGCCGCCGAGGCGTCCGTCCGGGCCCGGACGGCTCGCTCCCTCCCGTCGGTCCGGGCAGGGGCCGGAGTGCAGGCAGCGGCGTGGGTCCTGACCGTCGTCTTCTCGACCGTCTGCCGAATGACGGACAACTCCCGTTCCAGTTCCCCCGGTTCGGGGAAGTTCTCGTCGCGTTCCAGCAGCACCCCGGGCGGGGTGGCGCGCGACGCCAGGTCGGCCAGTATGTCGAGGACCGCTTGCGGCACCGGGTGCGCGTGACTGTCGTGCCAGACGCCGTCGCGTTCGAAGCCGCCCGCGACATGGACGTACGCGATGGCTTCGACGGGCAGCTCGTCCAGCGCCCCGGCCGGGTCCTCGCCCCGGTTGACGTGGTTGGTGTGCAGGTTGGCGACATCGATCAGGAGTCGTACGCCCGTGCGGTCGACCAGGTCGTACAGGAACTGTCCCTCGGTCATCTCCTCGCCGGGCCAGGAGATGAGCGCCGCGATGTTCTCCGCGGCGAGCGGCACGGGCAGCGCCTCCTGGGCGATGCGGACGTTCTCGCACAGCACGTCGAGGGCGTCTCGGGTGCGGGGAACCGGAAGCAGATGGCCCGCCTCCAGCAACGGCGAGGCGGTCAGCGGTCCGCCCGCCCGTACGAACGCTATGTGCTCGGTGACCAGCGGCGAGCCCAGGGCCCGGGCGCGCTCGGCGAGCGCGGCCAGCCGTGCCTCGTCGGGACGGTCCGCGCCGCCGAGACCGAGGGAGACGCCGTGCGGGACGACGGTCACACCGCGCTCGCGCAGGCGCACCAGGGACTCGGGCAGATGACCGGGACACACGTTCTCCGCGACGGCCTCGACCCAGTCGATGCCCGGCATCCGCTCCACGGCGTCGGCGATCTCCGGCCGCCACCCGATGCCCGTACCCAGTCGCTCCATCGTCCCCTCCTCCGCCACTGATCCACCGGCGCCCCCGCGGACCACGACCTACCGACGGCCCCGCCGTCCCCGCCCTCGCCCTGCCCGTTTCCCCCTCGACGACCGCCGTCGACGGTGTGACGGAGTCATGGCCCCGATGCCCGGGGCCGAACCCTTCCCGGCGGCCTTCAGAGGAACATTTGAGGTTCCGCCCACCGCCTGGCCTGCCGCAGGACGCTCTCGCGCGGCGCCGCGTGGAGCGGACCGAGGCGGAGTTCCACTCCAACGGGGGGCACTACGGCTCGCGACCTCCAGGAAGGGCTGCTGGTGACCATGCGGCACCTCGCGGCGGCCCAAGACGTGCGCCTGCCGCCTCGCCGCTCGCGGCCAAGGCCCCACCCGGAGGAACCGTGACCATCCGTCCCCACAGGCACGGGCTGCGCAGTGCGGTCGCCCTTGCCGCGGCCGCCCTCCTGACGGCCCCTGCCGTGACCCCGGCGCACGCGGCCACGCCGTCGCAGGACGCCTGCCACACCGTCGGCGACGCGATGCCCCACGGCGACTGCGGACCCTTCCAGCAGGTCTTCGCCGACAACTTCAACGGCCAGTACGTGCCGCTGGGATCCTTCACCGGCTGCGCCGGGGACGGCGATTTCCATTGCGCCGGCCTCAAGGTGTACGGCGGCGTCTACCAGCGGACCGGCGCCTACCCGCGCGGCTGGTACGACACGGCCAACCCCAAGAACCACTCCAACGGCAACACCCGCACCTTCGGCGGCGAGTACCGCGCCGACGACACGACCTGGATCGGTCCGTCCCCCACCGGAGACGGCCAGCTGCATGTGCGCATGTACCGGCCGGCGTACGGGGACAACCACGTGGCCGCACTGGTGCCGCTGGGCTGCATGAACATCCGCTACGGCAAGTTCAGCGAGCGCTGGCGCGTCCACGGCACACTGGACGGCTACAAGATGGCTCACCTGCGGTATGCCGGAAGCGAGATCGACTTCCCGGAGGCGGGCGAGAACTTCGCCTACGACCCGATCAGCGCCTTCGTCCACGGCTTCCGCGAGTACAACGCCGACGCCCCCGGCCGGTGGACGGACTGGCACACCAGCACCTACGAGATCACCCCGTCCGGCGTCAGCTTCTACCTGGACGGCAGGAAGGTCGGCGCAGTGTCGGGCAACAACCCGGACACCACGCCCTGGGTGCTCCAGAACGAGTCGAGCCTCGGCGGCAACTACGCGGCCAAGGGTTCGTCCGTCCAGATCGATACGACCTGGCTGACCTGCTACAGATACAGGGGAACGAGCCGGTGAGCCGTCGCGGACCGGCGGACCGGCGGACCGCGGACTGTGGAACGTCAGCCTCGGCGCAGGGCCGGATGGTCCGCCACCACCGTGCAGCTGCCGGGGGCGATCTCCGTGAAACCGGCGTCGCGTACCAACGGCAGCCCGGACGCGGTCAGTTCGTGCCAGCGTGACGGGGGCGCCGTACGGACATGGAGCGGGAAGCCCGCCTCCCGCCAGGCGGTGCGCTCCTCGTCCGGCAGGGCCCACCAGGCGAGTTGCGCACCATGACCGGCCTGGGCCATCGCCTTGCCCGCGGACATCTCCAGGTCCGGGTTCAGCCACAGCACCGGCGTCGACGGTTCGGGCTCGAGGGGTGGATCCTGGTCTTCGAGATCCGTGCCCGAGACCTGGAGCCGGGCCAGGTCCTTGGGCCAGCCGTCCAGCGGGACGGGCGGGAAGACCCGTACCTCCGCCGACTTGCCGGTGACCGTGATGCCGGGCAGCGCCTCGGCCCGGCGCCACTCCGCGCCGCGTGCCCGCCGCACCACCTTGCGGATCCGCGCGTCCTGCCAGTCCCGCATCGCCTGGGCCCACACACCCTCGCCCAGCGAGCGCGCGTCGCCGAGGATCAGGAGCACGGCGCGCGCCGCGGTCTCCAGGGCGTCCGTACGCGCCGGGGGAGCGGCCCGCTCGATGCGCACCACCAGCGGCAGTACGAACTGCGGCGCCTCGTCGCGCGCGGTGCGCTCGGAGCGGAAGGGGCCGGCCTGGCCGTCGCGCGGGGATTCCGCCGACGCTGCGGGGGTCTGGTCACTGCTCACGACGCCCAGTGTGCCAGGCCGAAGATCGGGTCATCGGGTGAGCCGTCGTGGGCGGACGCGGGACGGGACGGCCTGGGCCGTCACCCGGAGCAGGCCGTGCGTTGTGCCTCCTGCCACGCGCAGACCGGGCAGAGCGTGATCCCCTTGTGGGACTCGGGGTACTCGGTCGGCTCCCGGCACAGCACGCACTCGGCGAAGGGCGGGCCGTCCGTCGTGGGCGCCGGGGCCGCTGCCTCGGCCGCCCCCGTATCGCAGTAGTCGCTCATGCCTCCAGCGTAGGCGGGGCCGACCGTTGCCTGTTGGGGCACTAGTAGGACTCCGTTAGGTTGCTCTGGTTCTTGTGTCTGGGCTGGTGGTAGACGTTCGGGGCAGGGGGCGGTGGCAGGTGGTGCAGGTGCC